>JACQFM010000020.1 GCA_016200035.1 Nitrososphaerota archaeon | reverse complement strand
CACTTTGACCAAATTCTTGAGGTGTATCAGAATACGGATGTTTACCTTCGTCTGTTAAGACTAGCATGTGGTTTGGAATCAGTAGTTATAGGAAGTGAAAAAATCCTTGAGGAAATAAAAGCGTCAATTTCAAGTGCAAAACTAGCTAAATTATCTGGCAGAGTATTGAATAAATTGTTTGACAGTATTATACGAATTGCAACTCGTATTAGAGATTCTACTGGAATTAGCAAAGGAGTAACATCAATTGGTGAGATTGCTGTCAAAATTGCAGAAGAATACGCAGGCTTAGATGGAAAGAAACATGTTCTGCTCATAGGCACAGGCGAAACAGCAGCCATGGCTGCTAAATCTCTTAATAAAAAAAAGTATCCATTTGATATTTCCAGCATGACCATTGAACGATCCACTGGTTTTTCTAAAATACTGGGTGGAAAACCAATAAAATTTGAAGATGTTTTATCAGGATTCGATAAATTTGACATAATCTTTGTTGCAACTACGGCAGATTATTTCATAATTACTTATGACAAAATAAGAATAGTTATGGAAAATAAAAAGAAAGGGACAATGATATTGGATATATCAGATCCCAGAGCAGTTGATGAGAAAATCTCTACGTTTCCAGGAACTAAGTTAATGTTTAGGGATCAAATTGCTGAGATGGAGGAAAGAAATTTGAGAGCTAGAAACGAGGAAGTTCTTGCTGTAGAAAAAATGATTAGTAAAGAAGTTCCAATTATTGAGGCAGCAATGAACCGACTTGAGCCAGAACCGTTAGTTATAGATGAGTAGGTCCTGATCGCTAGTAAAACAAATGAAACCAGATATATATTGGCAACTTTTTGTTATCAATAATGGCGAAGTTAGTCTGCAGAGATTATGGTTTTGAGTGCGATTTTATTGCTCAAGGAGACGATATTGCAAAGGTAATCGTGGAATACAGTAAACACTCTGCTGAGGAACACGGAATCGAATACTCCAAAGAAGCCTTAATGCAGTTCATACTAAGAAAAGGCTAAAAAGCCAAATTTATCGGTAAAAAATTTGGTGAATATAACTTACACCCATATAGTAGAACGAAAACGCATAATATTATTTCTTTAAAAAAATTTTAATGGTTAACCGTATGATTCGAATTTTACTTCGAAGCTCTTGTCTGGTCTTTTCTCTCTTTCAGTTACAAAGCCCTTTGGTGTCAGAAAGTTCATACATCCATCGATTGTTCCTTGCCAACCACAAATGAAAAATACTGTATTTTCTTTGGTGACCTTCTCTCCCACTAACTTCTCAAGGGGAGACATTTCACCATCTTTCGATCTTAAGAAATTTTCAACTCTGCCTGTTTGACCACCCCATGATCTGTTAAACCATTCTTCTGGTCTGCTTATACTTGCCCTATATCTAAAATTCCATTTGTCTCGACCTCTATCCAGACTTTCCTGTTCCAACTTCGTTAGAAGATCCTTGTAACCAAGCTCATCAACGTAACTTGCTCCGTGTAATACTACTATCTCTCTTTTACTCCCAGTATCATGAAGATGTCTAGCATAACTTACGAAAGGCGCAAGGCCTGTTCCACCTCCAAGACAGACTATCCTTCTGTCATCATTTACACCCTCATGATTTTTTTCTTCAATTGTAAAACCACCCACTGGTTTCACCCAGTATATTTCATCGGCTTCACTTGCATAGAATAACTGGGTTGTAACACGACCAGGTAAAGGCTTTCGAACCCACCTTATGTATAACTCAAAATACTTTTTGTTTTCAGGATGCGAAGCAATTGAATATGCTCTGCGAACAATTTTATAATTTTCAGCTATTACTGGAATACCGAGGGTAATGAATTGACCTGACTCATAATCTGGTATAATGCCATCATTTGGAACTATACGTAAAATTACAAGATCTTCTTTGACTAATTGAACAAAAGTAATGGTTCCTTTATTCTCTTCGACCATTCTTGATTAATCTGTACTCAGCGGTTAAATATATTATGATCTTTCTGTCATGATGATTATACAAATAACAGCTTCTTCAAGTGTATCTACGAAATCAAGTATCTAGTAGAATCATATTTTCATTAAAACTTCCATTATTATTTTCATTATTAGTTTAGTATGTAGTTAATGGTGAGCAGGTATCTTTACTCCTTTAAAAAGATGGGATCGGCCGGATTTGAACCGACGACCTCAGGCGCCCAAGACCCGAATCATAACCATGCTAGACCACGATCCCGATGTGAGTGCAGTCTGATGACCCCAATTTAAGCTTCACAGGTGATGATTTTAAATAACATACAAAATCAAGACTAGCCTATGCAAATTCAGGACTATCTTAATGCAGGTAAGATAGCAGCTGAGGTTAGAGAAAATGCCAGAAAAAAATATTATGTTGGTTTATCACTGTTTGAAATTTGCGAATCTATAGAAAGAGAGATAGTACAAAAAGGTGCAAGTTGTGCCTTTCCAGTAAACACTAGTCTTAACGAAGTTGCAGCGCACTACACAGCAGAGCCTAACGACAAGAAAATAATTCAAGAAACTGATTTGTTAAAAATAGATCTTGGTGTACAAATAAATGGCTACATTGCAGATACAGCAGTCACTGTATGTTACGATCCAAATTTTGATTTTCTAATTCAAGCTGCCGAAGCTGCTTTAAGTGAAGCAATTTCTATCATAAGAGTAGGAACAAAATCAAGCGATGTTGGCAAGGTAATTGAAAACACGGTAAAGGCGCGGGGCTGCATACCTATATCAAACTTGAGCGGACATTCCCTTGAACAATATACCATTCACGCAGGAAAATCCATACCAAACATTTGGTCTATAGGCTCCTTCACCTTTTTGCCCACCGAAGCCTACGCATGTGAGCCATTCGTTACAACACGGGATGGTCTTGGATTTGTGCGGGAAGGTAATACAAGAAATATCTTTTCTCTTGCGACGAGAAAGAGAACAAAGGACGCAGAAGCAGATAGGCTTCTTGATCACATATGGGAAAAGTTCAACATGCTTCCTTTTGCATTAAGATGGTTGACTTTGGATTGGGATGAAAAGACTGCCAGAAATCTTCTAGACAAGCTTTTAAAAAAGAAAGCGATTCGTTCTTATCCAGTACTTGTGGAGGCAAACGGCCAGCGGGTGGCGCAAGCGGAACACACGTTTATTCCAAAAGAAGATGGGATAACAGTTACTACTCTCTAAGATGTTTCTCCAAAAATCTTGATTATTAGCGTCTGACCATCACATGATTTACATGGCTCGGTATTTTTGAAGACATAGTCACCTCTGATGAACTTTCTTTTTGATATTGCCTTGCATGAATTGCATTGCTCGACCGTGTATGGAGTGACGATCTCCTCTTTCTTTGAAAAAATCATTGTGAAACTCCTAGAGTGTTTCCCACCCCAATTATGAGAACCGATTGTCCTATCTTTGTATTTTCTCTTATCATTTCTTGTACTTGAGCCGTAACCTTTTCTGCTGAATCTGCAATCTCTTTTTTCATCAGCGCAATGGCTTCTTTTATGGACTGCTTTATTACAATAGCATAAATTGGAATTTTGTGTTTTGTGGCAACTTCTTCTATCTGATATCTATCTGTACCAATTCCGCCAATTGCAGCACCAAATCCTTGCGCAACAGAGCCGGATTCTTCTCCCTCTAGTTTTAGAGCTGCATCCACCATAACTATAATGTCAGGTTTACTTTCTGAGATTATTCTCTCAAGGGCATCGCCAGGTCGCCCCACCGTTGCTGCAGGCCCTTCTGCTTTCATAAGGTAGATCTTTCTTCCTTCATATTCTGAGTGGCTCCATACAGTTTCAAATGCTGCAGTCTTTTTTTCTGTTCCAAGCATCATCTTTCCTATAACCATTGGGCCTATTCCGTCTCCAATTGGTTGACCATCCTTGAATGCAGAGACTGCTGTCTTTAGAGCCTCTGCTTCTTCCATTATAAACGGCATCATCATTTGAAGAGGCAAAATAAGGGGAAAGTTGTTTTGCTTTTTTGCAGTAAGATAAAGATGCCTTACTATTTTGTATAAAAGATGGAGGGCTGTTGCTGCCTCTAGAATATTTACTATCTTACTTGTTTCCAAACTGTTAATATCCGAAGAAAAAGCTTTCACTTGAAGCCTTGTATAGTCCTCTCTGGATCGCATGATGTGTCTCACCTTTGGTACGATTCCACTTGGGTCCATGTCTACTGGCATGATAGTAAAGTATTCGAAAAATCTGTCAATTTTTGGAATTGGATCAGTTGTTGGTTTTAAAGTTGTTTTAATATATTCAACAAGTTCTTTTCTTGTTTCTTCTTTGAATGTTTTTAACTTCTCCATTGATTTAGATATTTCAGACGAAGTTATCTGTAGTTGAATTCGTTGACCATATAACATGAAAATAATTATTGGTACAATCCAGACCAGCCACATCAAAGGATTGGAATTGTCTCCACTGCTGAAGAGTTTATCAAGATTTATTCCTAGAAATTCCACAGATCAAAAACCTGATTTTGCTAAATTAAATCTTTGTTAGCATACAACATTGCATCAACATTAGTTATCATATAAACAACCTACTCTCATACTGACAACTGACATCGGTTTAACCTTTAATTTATGTAAATTAATGAGCTATCATGAAATCAAAAGAAATTGGCCCAGACCTTGAGCGGATAGTAAAAGGCCACGTACTTTGGGACAAACACTCTCTTGATCTTTATTCCGTAGATTCGAGCTCCTATATTCTAAGGCCATTAGTAATTACAATTCCAAAAGACGAGTCAGACGTCATAAGAATTTTAAAGTATGCCGCAAAAAACAAGATTGGGATTACTCCTAGAGGAGCTGGAACTGGCCTAGTCGGCAGTGCTCTTGGAAGAGGAATAATCATTGATCTCAGAAATTTCAACAAGATAAGGATTGGTCATAACCATGTAGAAGCTGATTGTGGCGTTTTTAAGGGAAATCTTGACGAGGCTTTAAGAAAAAAAGGGGGATTTTTTCCACCAGATCCCTCTATCGGCCCCTATTGTACCATTGGTGGAATGGTTGCAACTAACGCAAGTGGTAGTCACACTCTGAAATATGGAAGTACGATTGACAACTTGCTTAGTGTAAGAATGATAAGATCAGACGGCAAAATCATGCATCTGCCTTCAAAATCACAGTTTGCCAACCGCATATATGATATTACAAGATCAGATGGTAAGAGCGGATTTCCTGATATTACAAAAAATTCCTGTGGTTACAGGTTGGATGCTGTTACCAGTAAATTGAATTTACAAAAATTGATAGCAGGTTCGGAGGGAACTTTGGGCATAATTATTTCTACCAAGCTAAAAATATTGCCAATTCCCAAAAAAAATGCTCTCATGGTTTTAGCTTACAGAAGCATAAGGAAAGCTGCTATAGACTCTCCTAAGATAGTAAAGCTAAAACCTTCTGCGCTAGAAATTGTTGATAAAAATATTATAAAATACATCAATGTCATATTACCAAAAGATATAGAGTGTCTACTGTTTGTAGAGTTTGATTCTAGAATCAAGAGTAGTGTAAAGATTTTGCAAAACATAATTTCAGATGCAAAGATTGTAAAGATATTAACAAAAAAAAGTGAGATAAAAAAATGGTGGAAATATCGAAATTCTGCTCTCTCATATAGCCTCAGAAGCATCGCGTCGAACCAAACTATGCCTACTGTTATAGAAGATGCCGTAGTTCCTGTTGAAAAGTTGGTACTCTTAGTAGACTTAATAGAAGAAGTTTCAGAAAAATATGGAATAAAATTTGTTCTATATGGTCATGCCGGCAATGGCAATCTGCACATAAGGCCCATTCTAAGACAAAGGAATAAAAAATTGATCAAAAAAATTGCGACCGAGTTCTTTTCAAAGTTGATACAAATGGGTGGGTGTATAACAGCCGAGCATGGTGATGGTCTTGCAAGATCAGAATTTGTTAAGATGCAATACGGAAACAGAATTTACTCGGTATTTGATAAGGTAAAGAGGCAGTTTGATCCTAAGAATATCTTAAATCCAGGCAAGATAATCACTCACAAAAGTAGTATTATCAAGAATCTTAAGATCTGATTTATCAAAAGAAGATTATTTTATCTTCGTTCCGACTGGTACTTCTTCCTTTACTGTTAGCCAAAATGGTTTATCATTCACATCTGCTGCCAAAAGCATTGCGTTTGATTCTAGACCAGCAATTTTTCGTGGCTCCAAATTTGCTATGGCAACAACTGTTTTGCCAATAAGTTCCTCTGGTTTGTAATACTCTGCGCCACCAATTACGATCTCACGTTTTTCTTCTCCCAAATCTATTATTCCTTTAATTATCTTGGTTTTACCAGGAATTCTTTCAGTATGGATTATTTTAGCAATCCTCAAGTCAAGCTTGGCAAAATCATCATAACTAATGTTTGGCACAAGTGAACTCCTAACGGCTCATTAAAATTGATTTCGAAAATCAAGGCTATTTTGTAGAAATTTTTTGACATGTGTTCTATAGTTTTATTTAAGGTATATGCTAAAAATCAAAATTTAATGTAAAATTTCAGCTGAAAATATTCTTAGTGACGTAGATAATTATTGAAAGTTGTTTAAAATCAAATTCATAGATTCAGATAAAGCATTTTCCTATAATCATAAACTCTGCCATAGGACACGGGTTATCAAACTATGTTAAGGAACTTATATTAATAGAATGCCAATGATGGCCAATTGAGGAATAATGAACCCAACCCTAAATGTAGCGGCAATTGTAAAATTAGAGCCGGATTTTTCAGAAGGAAGTGTAACTTATAATCCTGATGGAACATTAAATAGAGCTGAGACAAAAAGTACGCTTGGACCTCACAGTGCAGTGGCAGCAAATGCCGCCTTTTATGCCAAAGTAAAGTATGGTGCCCGAGTAGCAATTAGTACTATGGGTCCTCCCATAGCAGATTTGGCATTACAGCAAGCACAGTTGATTAGCAATGCAGATGAATTACATTTGTACAGCGATAGAATTTTTGCAGGAGCTGATACACTAGCAACTGCAGAGGCTCTTAAAACTGGTATTGCGAAAATGGAGGGGAAAATTGATGTTGTTTTTTCCGGTCACAGGGCATCAGATGGAGAGACAGGTCAAACAGGGCCGCAGACTGCATGGAAGCTTGGATTTCCATTTCTTGGCGACGTTATAGATTATGATATAAATTTGGAAACACGGATGGTGAGAGCCAAGCGCCTTATCACTCTTCAAGGCTTTTATGATATAGTGGAAGAAGTTGAAGTTCCTTTACCAGTTTTCATAACTATACATCCCTCCTACAGACCTTTGTTCAAAACTGTTTCAGAACGTCTAGCCTTTGAAAAATATCAAAAAGAGGCAAAGGTAAGAGCCGCAAATTATAAACAGTATCTGAAAATTTTCAATGCAGAGCAATTAGGTATAGTAGATCTAAGTTTGGTTGGTCTTCCTGGTTCTCCAACAATTGTCTACAAAGTAGAAAGAATTCCAAAGGGAAAAGCCAATAGAAATGCTGAGATAATTGATGGATCAAATTCTGAGGCAATACGCAAAGTAATCATCAAGATGCAAGAAGCTATGTCAAGAATGGTGATAAGATGACTGAGGGAGATTATCGTCATCTATATGTGGTAATGGAACATGAAGAAGGAAAGCTGATTCCAGTAAGTTTGGAAATGCTTGGCGAAGCTAGAAGATTGATGGATAATTTTAACAAAAAATATTCCTCGGAAGAAAAGGTCGTTGCCATAGTATTGGGGCATAATGTAAGAAAGATTTGTGAAGAGCTGATTCATTACGGTGCCGATGATGTGATATATGCTGATAGTCCCGAGTTAGAATACGTTAGAAATCTAACTTATACCAAAGTGATAGGCCAAATAGCCCGTGACAAGGACTTGGCCAGAAAAGTTTCTGAAGAATATTCTAAAAAATTTAAAAAGCCAAGATACATGTTTTTTGCTGCAGATAGTGTGGGAAGACATCTCTCATCTACGGTACTAGTAGAATTAGAGTCCGGACTTGCATCTGATATTAACAAACTTGTTGTTGATGACATAGAGGTTACGCATCAACACAAGACAAATGGCAAAGCAACTAAGTATAATAAAATACTTGAAATGTATAGACCGGATTTTTCGGGTTTCTTATGGACTCTAATCCTTTGTCTTGATAACAAAAATCCTTCTATAGAAAGGGAGTATCATCCTCAGGCTTGTAGTATAATTCCTGGCGTGTTTGAGCCCCTTGAATACGACGCTTCAAGGAAAGGAGAGATTATAGAATATCATCCGAAGCTCGAACCACAAGATCTTAAGGTTAAGATTCTAAGTCGTAACATTGTCAAGAGTGAAATTGATTTTGGTCGCTACAAAGTTATTGTAAGTTTTGGTAGAGGTATAAAGGAGTCTCCTGAAGAAAATATTAAGCTGATCGAAGAGCTAGCAAAGGAACTAGATGCTGCGATAGGGGTGTCATTACCAATTTCAAAGAAACCCTATTCGGTAACTGAAAGAATAAAGTCAACTTACATGATTCCTGATAGGGTTATTGGAACGAGTGGAAGGAAAGTGGCACCTTTGTTGTATGTAGCAGTTGGAATAAGTGGAGCAATGCAACACATTGCTGGTATAAAGGAATCTGATGTTGTAGTTGCAATCAATCCGGATGAAAATGCACCAATAAAGGACGAGTGTGATGTCTTCATAAAGGGCAGGATGGAGGATGTAATTCCGAAGTTAATCGAAGAGTTGAGAAGGCAACAACCAAAGATAAGAGCTTGATGAGAAGTGGAACGATATGACGTTGCAATAATTGGAGGTGGATCAGCAGGATTAGCTGCACTCAAACAAGTTTCTGATTTAGGAAAGCGAGCGGTTCTGATAGAAGCTGGAAAGACTATAGGATCGAAGAATTTGTCGGGCGGAATTCTCTACTCCAAAAAACCAACAAAAGGTAGAGTTTATAATGTTGAAGATATTTACGGAGAAAACTTTCTCAAAGAAGCGCCGCTTGAGCGAAAAATCACCAAATACTTTCTACACTCCACATCTAAGGAAAAAGTCTTTTCAATGGATTTAACTTT
>JACQFM010000120.1 GCA_016200035.1 Nitrososphaerota archaeon | reverse complement strand
TACCTTTTGGAATGACATCTGACAAGTTTGGTAACATCTGGCTTGCTCAACATACAGTTGATAAATTAGGAGTCTATGACCCATACAATAATAATTTTGAGGAGATTCCAGTTCCTACGAAACAATCCTTTGCACAATTTATTACTTCTGACAACGATGAAAATGTGTGGATTGTTGAACAACGAGGTCAAAAGCTGGGAACGATTTCCATAACAGAGATTCCAAGACAGCCCATATCAACTACAAGTGCTGAGTTGAAAATAAAATATGCAGATCTAGTATCACCTCTCATTGCAGGTGGGATAATCACAGCATCATTATTCTTTGTAAAGAGTGTTAGAGACAAAAGAAGAATAGATAGTTTGGTAACATAAATTCATAAATTCGCTTTGGGTTGTAGATTTATGTGGATTTACTAATTACTATAGTTTTATTTTTTAAAAGTCCTGTTGATTTTATTGCAAGAGAGACAGCAAAAATTGCTATGGACAATAGTACTATCATTCCACCTGGTGCTATGTTAAAGCTATAAGATGTTAGAATTCCCGCAACAGTAGAAAAAACTGCAAAAATCATAGAAAGTATGGCAGTCTGTTTGAAACCTCGTCCAAACAATACGGCGCTGACATTTGGAATTACTATTAAGGAAGAGATGAGCAAGATGCCAACCAGCTGGATTGAGCTTACCACTGTAATTCCAGCAATTACTACAAGTAGATAGTTTAACTTCTCTACAGGAATGCCACTAACTTTTGCCTGCTCTTCATTGAAAGTGGTATAAACTAATTGTCTGTATAACAATAGTATAGTAACAAGAATTATTCCAGCAAGACCCAAGATCATAATTGTATTTTCTAAGCTAACAAGTAAAATGCTACCAAATAGAAAGGTGAATATATTCACAGTAAAACCTCCTGATAGACTGATAAGTATAACTCCCATAGCAAGTCCTGACGAAAGTAAAATGGCAACCGTCGCATCACCTGAAATCTGAAACTTTTCTCTAATCTTTGTAAGACCAAGAGCACTTAATATTGAGACTGCAAAGGCTACCCATATGGGATAAATGCCAAGAAATAGACCAGCAGCAATTCCTCCGAATGATGCATGTGCTATTGCATCCCCAAAAAGAGAGTATCGCCTCAAAACTAGGAACAGTCCTACAACGGAGCACATTAGCGCAATTGCTATACCTGAGACTAGTGCTCTTTGCATAAAACCGTATGCAAGAATATCAAATACCATTTTATTCCTCATGATGATGCATGTGCATCTGCATTGAAGATTCAGAGTACATTTTTAACAAATCCTCGTCATGAAAGAATTCCTCTGATATTCCATGAAAGAATAGTTTTCGATTAAGACATGCTACTTTAGTTGCAAGCTTAGCTACAGCATCCAGATCGTGAGATGACCAGATTATAGTTATATTTTCTTTCTGGTTTAGGTCACGAAGAATCTGGTAGAACAATTCTTTACTTTGTAAATCGATTCCCGTCACCGGTTCGTCTAGGATAAGAATTTGAGGATCATTCACAAGGGCTTTTGCAATAAATACTCGTTGCTGTTGGCCGACTGAAAGATCTCCTATTCTTCTGTGACCAAGCTCATGCAACCATACCGTTTGAAGCACTTTATCTATCTGATCATGTTTCTGATTTTTTGTTAGACCTAATCCAACTACTTCCGATATTGTTGCAGGAAAATTCTTTTCAAATATGGGTTTTTGTGGTACATATCCTATTTGGTAAAGATATTGTTTTGATTTTCGTATGTTTGCGCCAAAAAACTTGATTTCGCCTTTATAATTATGCATAAGTCCAAGCATACAGCTAAATAGTGTTGTCTTTCCTGCTCCGTTAGGTCCAATTATTCCTAGAAAATCCTTGGATTCCACAGAAAATGTCAAGTTATCTAATGCTAAAACGCCTTCATAATCCACTGTAAGGTTCTGTATTTCTGCTAACTTCATGTACATAGTGCCTCCTTTAGATTTGAAAGATTCTGCTCCATTTTCTTGACATATCCTATGTTCTCAGGATTAACTTCCATAGGGCTTAGAACGAGAACCTTTCCTCCAATTTCACTGGCAACAACTTCAGATATTCTGGGATTAACAGCTTCTTCAGTAAAAATGACACGCAATCTTAATGCTTTAGCTTTTTGCATGACTTGTTCTAAAGTGCCTGCGGTGGGTTCCGCATTTTCATCAATGTTTGTAATTATCGCATGTTGGTTTAAACCATACTCGTTTGCAAAATAAGAAAATGCATTATGAAAGGCAAGAAAGTCCTTTTTATTACATATGGACAGTTCTGTTCTAATTTTTTTATCAAGTAAATCTAATTTTGTGTTGTATATGTCTGCATTCTCCTGATAATATTTTGCATTATCAGGATCAATTTTTATCAAACCTTTTGCTATATTCAATACCTGTTTTTTAGCTAAAATAGGATCAAGCCAAAAGTGAGGATCTTTTTGAAATGTATTACCAAATCCACTTTGATCCTTGTTTAATAATGGTATGCTATCACTCGTATCAACAATCAAAATTTTAGAATTAATCGAAGTCAATTTTTCTATCCATGGTTCAAACCCGCCGCCATTTATCACAACCATATCTGCATTCTTCATTTTTTGAATGTCTTGAATGGTTGGCTCCCAATCATGTGGCTCAATTCCATTTGGTATTATCATAGAGACATCTACTCTTTCTTTTCCAATTTCTTTTGTAAATTCGTAAAGTGGATTAAACGAAACAAGAACTTTCATTTGCTGACTTTCGGCAACAGTCGTTGACCTGCTATTATCAGATGACCAAAGTGCAAGTGCTGAAAGTGGTATTACAATGGAAATGGCCAGAATTGCGACTCTAGTCTCACTATTCAAGAAACTTCTTTATCAATGGTTATTAATAAATCTAAGAAAAGTTAATAACTTTTAGTGCTAAACTTATAAAATACTTAATAATAATTCAATTATGCCGATCATATCTATTTCATTAAATGAAGAAATTCTGTCAGAAATTGATAAGTTAAAAAAATCTATGGGGTTTTCTGGAAGGTCTGAAATAATAAGAGCCGGTATCAGAAATTTAATTTCAGAAGAAAAACAAAGAACAAATCTTTCAGGTGTAATCCATGCCATATTGATGGTTGTTCATGATGAAGTGTCTGAACAGATAGTTACAGGAATTAAGCATAACTATGAAGATCTCATTGACACACATCTGCATAGCAAGATAGATGGGAATAAGTGTATGGAGCTCTTTTTGTTACATGGTCAAGCAGATAAGGTAGATGTGATGACTAGAGATTTTAAGATAAATAGAAGAATAGATCATGTAAAGCTAGTTGCTACGTGATCAATCATCAATAAAATGAGTTTATTTGATATTTTG
>JACQFM010000119.1 GCA_016200035.1 Nitrososphaerota archaeon | reverse complement strand
CGGAACATTATCTGAGAATTTTTTATTATGTTCTCAACCTCCTTTGCAGACTCTTCTTTTGCCATGTCTGCCATCCACCTCCACTTCGGGTCAACTTTAAAAAAAGAGAAATTAAAGAATTGCCGTTTTTCTGCTTCCATCACCGATATTCGACTATGACCTTATTTAAAATTAAGACTGTATCTCTTCTATTCCAAGCCAGGAGTAGCCTTTCTGCTCTAATTCATCAGCAAGTTCTCTTGTTCCCTCTTTTATCATCTTGCCACTTGCCATAACATGGACGTAGTTGAGCTTATCAAGAAACTTCAAAATTCTAGCATAATGAGTGATTACTATTACAGTTGAATCCTCTTTTGAAATCAAACTGATTGCTTTTGCAACTGCCTGTACTGCGTCTATGTCAAGTCCAGAGTCTGGCTCGTCAAGAATTGAAATGCTTGGTTGAAGAACTGCCATCTGAAGAACTTCGGATCTCTTTTTTTCTCCACCGGAAAATCCTTCGTTTAGGTATCTTGATAAGAAGTCATGTTTTAAACCAACTGAGTCTAGATTTTTTTTAAGATAGTTTTGGAATTCTCTTACTGTAAGAAAGACTTCCCGTTTCTCACCTCCAAGAGATTTGCTCAATGCGTTATATGACGTTCTAAGAAAGTGAGAAAATCCTACGCCAGAAACTTCTGTTGGATACTGGAATCCTAAAAAAAGTCCCTTCTTAGCTCTTTCATCTGCCTTTAGACCTAAAATGCTTTGGCCATCTAACAAAATGTCTCCTTTTGTAACCTTGTATTTTGGATGTGCAAGCAGTGCATAAGCAAGTGTACTTTTACCTGAACCGTTTGGTCCCATTATGGCATGAACCTCGCCTGGTCCAGTTTTTAGATTGAGACCTTTGAGAATCTCTTTTCCGTCTCTTTCTACATGTAAATCTCTTATTTCAAGGGTTGGCACATTTTTTCTTCCTTATTTCGTTATATAAGTTAACGAAAAATTAGCTACGTCTAATTCTAGTATCTTGAAAACAAAAAGAAGGGGGTTAGTTTTTGGCTAACGACGGTCGCAATATTATTCTCATCTTATAGGCAGTCAAAATCTCTTTGCACCTGTTTCGTATGGTTACTTCGGTGATGCCTGCTATGCTTGAGACGTCTCTTTGTAGAACACTTTGCCCAAGGAGAATTGAGGCAATGTAAAGATATGCAGCAGCAAGCCCATTGGGTGCCTTTCCATCAGCTAGGTTGTGATCCTGCGTCTTTTCGGCAATCTCAGCAGCAAGTCTCTCAACGCGTACCTCAAGCTTAGCCAAGTTGGCTATCTTTGAGATATACTTGTCTAGGGTCACGACAGGAGCCGCCTTTGATCCCATCTCCATGACCATCGTTCTATAGTATTTTGCTGTCAACTTTACGTTCATTTTCTCGTCTTTTGAGCTTCCAGTAGCTTTGCAGATCTCGTCAAGTGATCTGACCACATCGCATTGCTTGCATGCCATATAGATAGTTGCAGCAGACATGCATGCAACAGATTTTCCTTTTGCTTCGAACTGACCTTCAAAGTTCCTGTAGATCATTGAAGCGGTTTCTAGGACATTTCTTGATAGAGTTAATGCTTGGCAGGTTTCACCCACTTTTGACAAAATATTGGCAAGTCGTCTTTCTCTTGGACTGGCAACCCGAATTCTTGTCTGCCACTTTCTCAGATTGTACATCTGGTTTGCCACTTCGCTGTTTATCGTTTTCCCGCTGTAGTCCTTTGTGCCTACTGCAATCTCGGTTCTTATTCCCAGATCGTGTTGTGAATAGGTTGTCTGTCCTGTCGCCCTTGCAAGCTTCATCTTCTCTTCTAGGTTTGTGCCGCGTGATTCTGGCCCATAGTCTGGCATTTGTTCCATTGCAACCAAACCGCAGCCTGAACAGATCTTTTCTCCATTGTGAACGTCATCGATCAACGCCGATTTACATTCAGGACAATGGGTTTGTAATTCTGTAAAGGTCATCTTTTTCTTCCTCTAAATCGTTTTGGTCTTGTTGCAGGAGTTTCTTCAAGCATGAAAATTTTTTTCCCAACATATTTTTCTATGTTGTTAGTCAGCGGAGTCGCAGATGCATAAGGCGCATGAACGGGACCAATCATTTCGGACACCTTGGCTATTTTTCTGCCACTATCATCTACTAGCAGTTGGCCATCCCGTAGCTCTTTAGTTAGTCGAATAATAACTCGACCGCTACTGGCTAAATGCAAGACTTCGCCTACCCCCTGCAATTAATTTTTCAAAACAACCAACTCTTATCAATAGAGTTCTGTCAAATTTACTTTAGCAACAAGCTAGAACTGCTCTTTACTTTGACTGTTTTGCTCTTTTTGCCACAAGTTTTTCTGAAATTTTGGCAAGTATTTTTGATTTTGATATTGTTTTAGGTATTACAATGTATCCAGACCGAACATAAGATCTCCTTGGATATCTTACTTGGTCACTTGTTTCTTTTGGTTCAAAACCTGCAGCCTTTGCCGCATCAATTAATTCTTTTAGGGAAGGATCAAAGACACCCTTTTCTCTAGAAACTTTTCTTCCCATTTTTTTGGGAAGAGTTTTGTTAAAATAATCAAGCCAGACTACGATGTGTTCGTAATCTTTCATTAAATCACTTTATCAAAATTGCATTTACAGTCCCATCTTGACCGGGCCTTGAAATTACTCTGCACTGGCCTTCTTGTGTTTCCAGTACGGCGCCTTTAGAAATAACACCACGCCTTTCATAGTCATTATTTGATGGGTTCTTCAATACCTTCAAAATCTTTGTTCTTTTTACTTTTGCACCTGGGATGGCCAAGTTAACAAAATCTGTAGTCTTCAGCGCAGTCTTTGAATTCTTGCCGCGTACTTTACGAGTTACTGTTACCTGTTCGCCTGACAAAGTTTCTACCGGATATCTATCTAGCTCGTACTTTCTTCTGGTTCTAAGGGGATATCTTCTTCCTCCAGTAATTTTGCTTGTAGCAAGATTCTCGACTGATTTTTTCACGCCTTTTTCAGTAAATAACTCTAATTTATATCATAATCGTTTGCCAACCTAATAGAAAGCAGACAGGAGCTGAAAAAATCTATCTGAATTTAGAAAAGTTATGCCTGTATTGCAGGTTCGGTTTGAGCTGGAGTCGGTTGCATGTGCGTGCGTACTTTTGTGAACAGCTTTTGTTTTAGTGCATCCTTGTCCCCTTGAATTCCAAAGTATTTTTGGAATTTATCAGTTGTAGTGTAAATCTTCATTCTCCCAACATTTTGGTGTTCTATATAGTCAAGCTGACGCAAATGCCTCAGGTGCATATACACACCTGAACCTCGTATCTCGACTAGCTGCTTTGAGGAAATTGGCTGCATGTAGGCTATGTATGAGAGAGTCTTCAGAGTTGCTGTAGGCAAGATTGGCTTTGACGCATACTTTCTGATAACCGTATTGTACTCAGGCTTGAGCTGGAAGACATAAGAGCCATCAGGAAGGCTTGCAACCTCTATGGCTTTGAATGCTGACTTGGTCCTCTTAACCAAGTTTGTCATGAGCGCAAGTGTCTTGCTTCTTGACTCAGTACCGGATGCCTTTATCAGCTCTTCCGTGGTAAGTGGCCTGCCAGCTGAATAAAGTGCAGCCTCAAGCCTTGCGCTTGCCTCGTCATCACTTTCTACTTTGCCCATTTGTAGAAAAGTGATTCAAAATGTACTTAAAAAGATCAATTCTTTGCAGTTGATTATGTTGTTAACTTCTGTTTTACTAAAGTTATG
>JACQFM010000116.1 GCA_016200035.1 Nitrososphaerota archaeon | reverse complement strand
GACTCATCAGGAATGGTTGAGCCGAAAATCGCATTTGATCTTGCGGACCGAGTCTCCAAAATGCATGACATCGACGTGACAGAAACTTTAAGAAAACTCACACAGACTACAACCAAAGAACTCGCAGCACTCAACCTATCTGAGGAGATAGCTCGTGGCAAATATGCTGGAGCTGAGACCTCACTTGAAGAAAGGTTAGATCTTGCAGTAAGAGTAGGTCTTGCTATTGTAACCGAGGGTGTGACAATAGCACCCTTGCAAGGAATTAGCGAGGTAAAGCTACGAAAGAACAGGGACGGCTCCGAATACCTTTCTGTATCCTTTGCCGGTCCCATCAGGTCAGCAGGTGGAACCGAGGCTGCATCGACTATGCTAATTGCCGATCATGTAAGAAAAATAGCTGGCCTTGCAAAGTATGAGGCAAACTCATTTGATGATGAGACTGGCAGATTTGTAGAGGAGTTAAGACTCTATGAGAGAGAGGTTGGTAGCTTCCAATTCCATGTTCCTGATGAGGATGTAATTTCTGTGATATCAAATCTACCTGTTGAGCTTAATGGTGTAGATACGGATCCCATCGAGATCGTCAGTCACAGAAACATGGTTCGGATAAGCACAAACAGAGTAAGGGGAGGGGCTCTTAGGGTCCTAAATGATGGTTTGATTGGTAGGTCAAGAAAGCTTCTAAAACTAATTGAGCTGTTCGAGTTGGATGGCTGGGATTGGTTAAAGGACTTAAAGGGTGCAATCCAGACTGGTGATGAGGATGCAGCTACCCACAGGATGAGGGAGGTCATAATGGGAAGGTCAGTCCTCTCAATGCCAAAAAAACTTGGTGGTTTTAGATTACGATATGGTAGGGGCTGTAACACAGGTTTTGCATCCGTGGGGATACATCCTGTTGTGGCTGAGTTATTGGATCACGCAATAGCAGTTGGCACCCAGATCAAGCTTGACATTCCAGGCAAGGCATCGACCATTGCCTTTGTGGACTCACTTGATACTCCTATTGTAAGGCTCAAAAACGGAAATGTTGTCAAGATCAAAAATACAACACATGGGATCAAGCTCAAAGGGCAGATCGAAAAAATTCTCCACCTTGGAGATATCTTGATCAGCTATGGCGACTTTTTAGAAAACAACGCTGAACTGGTGCCAACTGGATATGTGGAAGAATATTGGACCGAGGAGCTAAGACTAAAGCTTGCCAGATACGAATCACAGGACTCGGGGCTTTTCAAATTTCTTACACAGACTCCAAATCTGGAGGAGGCAGTAAAACTCTCACTTGATTTTTCGGTGCCACTTCACCCGAAATATCTCTATTACTGGGACCAAATCTCACTACAAGAATTTGAGCAAATATTAAAACCGGTTAAGGTGGCATCAGATTTGATTATCTACCAAAAAAGTAGTAAAGAGATACTTGAAAAGCTTGGTGTCCCCCATGAGGTAGGACAAGACTCGGTATTTTTGAAATCAGAAGAGGCAAGAATTTTCTTCCATCTTCTCTTTCAAAAACAGATCAAGCTAGACAACTCCCTAACAGTCCCTGAGATGATATCCAAAAACTGTGGAATTATCATACGCGGCAAGTTCTCTACATCAATTGGAGTCAGAGTTGGCAGACCAGAAAAGGCAGCACCAAGAAAGATGAAACCGCCGGTTCACACACTATTTCCAGTCGGCAGTAAAGGAGGAGCTTCTCGTGACTTGGTCAAGGCATCAAAGCAGCCAAACTTTTATTGTAACATAAACAACCGTATATGCAAAAATTGTAACGAACCATCTATCTCGATTCTATGCCAGAAATGCAAAACTAAAACAACAATACTTTTTGTTTGTCCTGCATGTAGGGCTGAGCTAGAGTCTGAGTATTGTTCTAAATGCAAGAGAACTGGTATCTCTCATAGTTATATGGCCTTTCCTCTCAAGGACAGACTTTTCATCGCACAAGAAAGGACTGGAATCCGTGTCCAAGAGCCCTTCAAGGGTGTAAAGGAGCTAATCAATCAGGAGAGAATTGCCGAACCTCTTGAAAAAGGTCTGATAAGACAGAGCTTGGGTCTTAGCGTGTTCAAGGATGGTACAATAAGATATGACGCGACAAACGTACCACTGACGCATTTCAAACCAATTTGGATAGGCACGTCTTTGGAAAAGCTTGCAGATCTTGGATATACTTATGATATTGATGGCAAACCGCTCAGCAGCATTGATCAGCTTGTAGAACTTAGGATACAAGATGTTATCATTCCATTTGAATGCGGTGAATATTTGGTCCATACATCTCAGTATATAGACAAAGAGTTCGAAAAGCTGTTTGGACATCCTCCATTTTACAATGTCAGAAACACAACCGATCTTGTTGGACATCTGATAATTGGGCTTGCTCCCCACACATCGGTTGGAATTGTAGGAAGAATAATTGGATATACCAACACACATGTGTGCTATGGTACACCGGTGTGGCATTCTGCAAAAAGGCGTGATGCTGATGGTGATGCCGACTCGATCCTACTTTTGCTTGATAGCTTGCTTAACTTTTCAAGGCAATTCTTGTCAGACCAGATCGGTGGCCTAATGGATGCGCCGCTCTTGGTACAACCAATAGTTATACCGCAGGAGGTTCAAAGACAGGCCCATAACTTTGATGTTGCAAGAAGCATACCACTATCATTTTTTGAAGCCACACTTAGAAAAGAAAAGGCCGGTGATGTAACACAAATGGAGACTCTAAAATCAAGACTTGAGACTGAAGGCCAATTTTATGGATTTGGTTTTACCCATTCCACATCCACACTTACCACCTCTAAATCAAGAAGTGCATATTCAACACTAGGGTCGGTTCTTGAGAAACTTGATCTGCAGATAAGAACTGCCGAAATGATTAACGCCGTCGACCCAAACGAGGTTGTCTCAATGGTAATGACCACCCACCTTCTGCCAGATATTATGGGAAACCTTCGGGCGTACTCTGGCCAATCCTTTAGATGTACTACTTGCGGTGCTAGCTTCAGAAGGATACCCCTTTCTCAAGACTGTAGCGAGTGTGGCAGTAAACTCATCCAGACTCTGACAAGGCCTTCGGTAAACAAGTACCTCAAGCTTGCAAAAAGATTACTCGGCAAATATCAAATAGAGCCTTATCTTAAGGGGAGGGTCCTCTCACTTCTGGATGAACTGGAGCTAGTCTTTGGGAAAGAAGAAAGCGATCAAGCTTTGCTTACTGATTAT
>JACQFM010000113.1 GCA_016200035.1 Nitrososphaerota archaeon | reverse complement strand
TGAGGTTATTCACTTTTCTGACGAAGAATTTGCAAGTTTTATTTCAGCATTGATCTCTGAGCTTTGATTTCACTTTAATTTTATCTCAAAGAGGTCCTCTTTTGAGACACCTCTCCACGAGCCTGTTACATCAGTAGCATTTACTTGTTCTACTTTGGTTATTTTTTGGATCTTAATGTGGTCTGGGTTTGGTGGCATCCAAAGCATCGCCATATAATCACCCACATTACCAACTTTATCAGCTTTAGCTGAGATGATTTTGTCTCTGGAAAACCCATTTTCAATAAGCGAATTGATTGCAGCTGGTTCCAAGTCAATTCTTCCATGTACAAAGAGATATACTGACTTTTTCGGATCTACGTTACTCATTTCATAAAATTAGAAAACGTAGCTAATCAACGTTTCTAGAATAAATCTTGAATTATATATCAGAAAGGGAAACGCAATTTGTTGACTGACATTTTGGTAGTCGGCACTGGCGGGAGAGAACATGCGCTTGGTTGGAAACTAGACCAAAGTCCTAAAGTTGGCAAGATTTACTATGCACCAGGTAATGGTGGAACTTCCAATAACGTGTCAATTCCTGTCGATGACATTGATAAGCTAGCAAAATTCGCATCTGAGAAAAACTGCCTAACTCTTGTTGGACCAGAGCTCCCACTTTCTATGGGCATAGTTGATGAATTTCAAAGAAAACATCTAAAGATATTTGGTCCAACCAAAGACGCGGCACAGCTTGAATCAAGTAAGATTTGGGCAAAAAACTTTATGAAAAGAAATAAGATTCAGACCGCACGATTTGAGATTTTTAATGATGCAAAGGAAGCAAAGGAATATGCAAAATCTGTCGATTTTCCTCTGGTTGTAAAAGCAGATGGACTTGCAGCTGGAAAAGGCGTTATAGTTTGTAATACTGCTCAAGAAGCCATCTCAGCAATTGATGTGATACTTGTTAAGAAGGCTTTTGGTCTTGCTGGCTCGAAAATCATCTTGGAAGAAAGAATAGATGGAATTGAAGCTTCATACATTGCTCTTTCCGATGGCTCTGTGGTTATTCCTATGGCAACAAGCCAAGATCATAAAAGGATATACGATGATGATAAAGGCCCAAATACGGGTGGAATGGGTGCCTATTCTCCAACGCCTGTAATCAATGATTCAATTGCCGAAAAAATCCAGGAAAGTATAATCAATAAAACAGTTAATTCAATGAAAGGTGAAGGGATCGCATTTAAGGGATTCTTGTACGCTGGAATAATGCTAAAAGATGGCGAGCCGTATGTTTTAGAATTTAATGTAAGAATGGGGGATCCTGAATGTCAACCTATTATGATGCGAATGGAATCTGATTTATACGATTATCTAATGGCAAGTATAGAAGGCAATATTGCAACTCTGCCTCCCATACTGTGGAAAAAGCAAACCGCAGTATGTGTTGTAATGGCATCAAAAGGATATCCTGACTCTTATCCAAAAAATGAAGAGATACTCGGCCTGAATTCAAGAGATGAAAGTTCGTTTGTATTCCATGCGGGAACAAAGCGGGTTGATGGCAAAGTGGTAACCAACGGAGGAAGGGTACTTGGTGTAACAGCACTTGGCGATACTTTGGAATCGGCGATAGCTAATGCATATTCAAGAGTTGCAAAAATTTCTTGGAAAAGCAAATACTTTAGAACTGATATAGGAAAAAAGGGGTTATTACATCTTAGTTGAAATTATCTCGTCTTCTGTTACAATATGATCAACTTTGACATCATTACTAGAATAAGGAAGAGACCTGAGAAGCTGTTTTGAGTAAGTTAGTGAAATGGTTTTTTGCTTCTTAGAAGAAAGGTACCTATCATAATATCCAAAACCATAGCCAAGGCGATACCCTTCTCTTGAGAGAGCTATTGCTGGAACAATGATCACATCGGCACTTTTTACTGTTGGACAGTTTTGTTTTGGTTCCATTACAGAAAAACTAGCTTGTTCTAAATCTGAAAAACTGCTAATTTTTTTAAAAATAAGATTATTTTTTTCAACCTTTGGTAAAGATAACTCTCTTCCTGAATTTAGTATATCATTAAGTGTATCTTGTGTCCTAACCTCACTTCCTATGGAATAGTAGGCACCAACACTTTTTGCTTTTCTAAAAAGTTCTATTTTCCTTAAGTTATCCTGTATTTGCTTGCTTGCAATATTTATAAAATCTTGCGACAAAGAATCGCGGGCATCCAAGAGTTGCCTTCGCAATCTTGCCTTTTCAGCTAGAGTCAAACCCCTTGCTAATCGACGCAGCTGTAACAGTGTTTTTTAAAAGCATCGCAACTGTCATTGGCCCTACACCACCAGGAACCGGAGTTGCGTAGGACGCTTTTTTAATTATCCGCTCATAGTCGGCATCTCCTACAAGCTTTCCATTTTGTCTACTTATTCCAACATCTATCACAACGGCACCATCCTTTATCATATCAGCTTTTAGCAAGAATTTTGTTCTATTCCCTATCGCCGTAATTATGATATCAGCTGATTGGCAGTGTTCTTTGAGGTTCTTTGTCTTTGAATGACATGTGGTGACAGTAGCATTTCTTTCAAGTAAAAGACTGTATAGAGGTTTTCCAACAAGATTGCTTCTATTTATGATAACAGCATTTTTGCCTGCTAAATCAATATTATAATAATCAAAAATTTCCATAATGCCAGAAGGTGTGCATGGCTTGAGAATGGCCCTCCCAGTTAACAAGAGCCCTGCGTTGTAAGGGGTCAAACCATCAACATCTTTTATAGGTGAAATCCTTGATGTGGTTGAAAATTCATCAAGTTGTTTTGGTAAGGGAAGCTGAATTAGTATTCCATGCACTGAATTGTCTTTATTTAACAAATCTATAAGAGAGTTCATTTCCTTCTGGGAAAACGATTCAGGAAGTTTGTGGTCCTTTGTTGTTATACCAACATCTGAACATGCTTTTTGTTTGTTCTTGATATAAATAGCAGACGCAAGATCTTCGCCAACTAGGACAGTAGCCAAGCAAGGAATTACTCCACTTGATCGTAATTCATCTACTGCCTTCCTAACCCTGTCTTTGACGGAGTTTGCAACTATACCACCATCTAGTTTTTGTCCGGTCACAAGCTTGAGTGAGTTCTAGGATATTTAATCCTTGGAGTATCTTAATTATCTGCAATCTATTATTATCATGCTATGGACAAAGAAGAACCTGCAAGATTCGTCAGAGAAAAACTTGAAGAAATAAAGCAGCACAAAGTAGATCTTCATGGCGGTTGTGTGGCTTGCCATACGATCTTCTCTTTAAAGGAAAAACTAGCAAGTTCAGAACAAGATGCAGCTGATCTACTTTCAGATGTACTCACACATGATTCCACGCTCAACCGTGAATTCATCGATGTTGTCGAACAAGTACACATGCATGAGAGGAATACCGGTAAGATCTTTGCCGTGAGGGAAAGGGAATCAAAAGACAGCTATTTGGAAGCGTACTTCTCAAACGTTCTAGACGAACTTACGTCGGACCTAAATTTTTCATCCTACCAAATAATTCTAAGAAAACTACTGTTAAGCTACTTGGCACTTTACCTCGCTCAGACTATAGGTGTTGACTATCACGCTGCTACTGAAGAGTTGTACTATCTTTTACGAAAAGATGATAATAAGAATTCCAGGATAAGCCAGCTTATTTCAAAATTCGAGGCAAAAATAAAAGAACATCGTTAGAAGATGGACTCTCAGGTAAAGTAATAACTGACTATAGAATAAAAAAATCATTGAAAATTGAATTTGATACAAACGAGTATCTCAAGGATATTGTAAATGGTAAAACATATTTTCATACCTTCATCAATAAAGACACTCTAGCTGCAGGAATATTGCGTCTTAACCCAAATGAAGAGGACACTCAATCTCCTCACGATAGCGATGAAGTTTATTATATTATACGCGGCGATGGTTTCTTGAACATAGGAGGCAAGGGTTATCCTATCTCAGAAGGTAAAGCATACTTTGTTAGAAAAAATATAGAACACAAATTTCATGGGAACAAAAAAGAGCTAGTAGTGTTATATTTTTTTGGTGGACCTGATTCTTAAGAAATAATTGCCTTTCTGCCAACTATCTTAATTTTTCCCAACGTAAACAATTTTACAGCTTCAGGATATATCTTATGTTCTTTTGCAAGAATACGCTTTGAAAGCGTCTCTTCCGTGTCATCATTTTTTACTTTAACCAACGCCTGCAATATGATTGGCCCTGTGTCTACTCCTTCATCTACAAAATGAACCGTACAGCCAGAATACATGACACCATAATCTATTGCCTGTTTTTGTGAATGTAATCCAGGAAATGATGGTAGGATTGTAGGATGTATGTTCATTATTCTTCCTTTAAAATGCCTGATAAACTCAGGGCTCATTATTCTCATAAATCCTGCAAGACAAACTAGTCCGTTTTTTGGTGTGA
>JACQFM010000112.1 GCA_016200035.1 Nitrososphaerota archaeon | reverse complement strand
TGTCTGACCTTCCTGATAGCCCTTCGTAATCTGTGGTTGTTTATTCATGAGTAATCATTCTATAAGAAATCGTATTTCTAATACCGGCGGTTGATTATCAAAGGTGAAATTCACAAGAGTTAAAATTTATTTGAAACGATCCCAAATTCGCCGAGAATAAACTCGTTTACTAGCAGACAAGATTATTCTAGAAATCAATGATTAAAATGAAAAGAAAGATGATTCGTTTTGGAAATTGAATGGATTAGAATGATAGTAGAATCAAGTATTTTATCCGTGATTAATGCATTATCATGACAGGACAATCAGCTTCTTCTGAAACTTTTCTGCTTACACTACCTAAACTCATTATCTTACTAATGCCAGAAAGTCCTCTGCTCCCAATTACTATAAGATCAATTTGATATTTTTTTGCAAAATTGAGTATGGAGTTTGCTATGTTTCCCGTCAATACGTGATAGTATGCATCAATGCCCTTATTCCTACAGACTTCCATCTCTTTTTGTAACATCAGATCAGTTTTCCTGATTACGGCTTCCAAAAGTTTTGATGATAATTTTTTCATTTTCTTGCTTTGCATAACACCAAGCAACGTACCAGGAGCTCTTACCTCTGAGGCTTCAGCTACAGAAACAAGGTACGCTTGGGAACCGAATTTTCTTGCAATCTCAAGAGCTTCTTTTAGTGCTTTTTTTGAATGTTTAGAGCCATCGTAGGGAACAAGAATTTTTTTGTATCTTTCAGTCGTCGGAGAGAACAGGCCACCATCTATCTGATCCGCAATCTTTGTTGCTGCTTGGTCGATTGCTGAAAGATGTTCAAGGAATTTTTCGAAACTGCCATACGTAGCTCTTCCTTTCATCAATCCCACGGTCTTTTTGATAATCGATGCCTGATTTCTTAGCTCGTGTTCATAAGAAGATCTATTCTGAGTGGAATGCATCAACAATATCTCTCGCAGTCACTATTGCAGCTATCTTTTCAGGAAAGGAGACTTTACGTCCTACCGATACAGGATTGAGTGACATATAATCTGCCATGCTCAATTCAGCTGTTTTTAATGCCATGTACTTTGCCTAGATCAGGTACTATTTGATTATGGAAACCAAATTCCATATCTGATTATCAACTTTGAAAAAATCCTATTCTGTTTATTTCCATTAGAAAATCATACCAATCTATGTCAAAAATAATGGCCGATGAAAGAAGACTGCTAAAGAGTGTAGTCATTGCCGCATGGATAATCCTTACCGTATTTCTTGCATTTATTCTGGGCCTATCTGCTCCTTGGGAGAAATTGATGGGGCACAGCTTTTTCGCTTCAATGGCCACAACGCATGGCATTTTTGCAACGCTAGGTGTTATTATTGGCTCAGCTACAGGTTACTTGGGTTGGAGATTGTTGCTGGGTCACTTGAAGGCCTATAGAGACCTCAGAATATTAGCAACTATATCTTCAGTTTTGGCTTTTCTTGCCATAACTACGGGGAATTGGATTTACATAGCATATAGGGGTCCCGAGGGGCCAAGGGAATTTTTCATCAATAATTTTCCTGAGATTCACGAAATATTTTTTGAATTCAAGGAATTTATCGCATTGTTTACGCTTCCCATTGCCGTGGCTGCCACTTTTATTCTTTGGAAGTATAAAGACTCCTTGCAACATGATCAGAGCTTAAGAAACGCAGTTGGCATGATGATAGCTGTCGGATGGAGTGTCCTTATGATTGCTTTCGTCTTAGGCGCCACAATAACAAAATTGATGGCGGTGTCATGAAAAATGACTGAAGAGAGACAAGCAATCATAAAGAAAAACGGCCATGCCGCTGCCGCTATGATATCAGCCATGATTGGAATCTTGTCCCTTGCAGTATCACATGTCTTTAGTCTGTTATCAAAAGAATCTAGTAACTTAATGCTGGAAGTGGGCAAGACATGGATTCCAGGTGCCGAAGGAATAGGACCATACAGTGGTAAGGAAACCTTCATGTTGATTGGATGGTTCTCAAGCTGGCTGATATTATATTTTGTCCTAAGAAACAGAGACGTAAAATTATCTCACTATGGCATCACCTTTATGATTGGGGTAGGAATTTCTACATTGTTGGTCTGGGCTCCTTTCTTAGATCTTCTAAAGTAAAAACATCTCACGGAATTGATACAATAAGGAAAAAGTAATTGTGAGTTCTAATCAAGTTTCATTCTCTTTAGTTGTTATTTTTTCTTCCACTCTCTTAATCTGCAGAATGGCAAATACTACAATTGTGCTAATTATTGCAATCCAGTATTGGCCCACGCCAACGCTGAGCCCAATGCTTGCAACTATCCATAAGGTTGCAGCAGTCGTTATTCCATGCATGTGACCGCGTGTAGAGATGATACTCCCAGCCCCTAGAAATCCGATACCAGTTACAATCCCAGCTGCTATTCTTGCTGGATCTATAGCAAATGATACAGAAATTAGAGTGAAAATGGTTGCCCCAAGACTCACTAACATATGTGTTCTCAGGCCAGCTGGTCTGTGCTTTATTTCTCTTTCAAAGCCAATTACCCCACCTAAGGCGACAGCTAGTAAAATTCGTCCTACCATTTCAAGATTAAAGCTAGTCAAGTCTTGCAAGAAAGACCTTGTGATTTATGGTGCCTTTATGATAAAAAGCTGGGCTAAAATATCACTGATGATAATTTCGAATAATTTTTTCATTCGACATTTAAGGATCTCTACTATTCAGGTACGCAATGTACATTGAATTATCAAGCGTGATATTGACCCTCTTGTTATAAATTTTAGAAGGCATATCTGTAAATTATTGCAAACTCTAGCCACACCAGATTATCTCTACGATGAAAAAATCCAGAATATCTCTAATCCGTACTATGATTACTGTTACCGTTGGTATGACTTTAATTTAAGATACAGTCAAGCACTTTTTGAGGCTAGCCTAAAATCTATCCAGTCTTTTTCAAGCATAAGAGACGCAAAAGCTCACAAAATACAAAATACAATCAGGGCTACCTTTGATACCACATTAAGGGAAATCTTAAGCGAAAAAAGTTTTGCTTCCAGCATTGCAAACCTTGTTGATTCAAGCATAAAGTTAGCAGACCTAACTGGGTATAACAAACTACGAAATACTTTCTATGATCTCTCGTCCGCCGCCAGTAGACGATTAGAACCCTTACGGGACACCGTTAACAGAACCCCTTCAGAGGCAATCAAGATGAAGGGAAGATTTAGTCTTCTTCACTATAAACCAGTAGTACAAAAAGAAAGGGTACCTATTCTTGTCATATACTCTCTAATTAACAGACACTACATCTTGGATCTTTTGCCAAAAGTCAGCGTAATCAACAATCTTCTAAGGCAGGGATTTGATATCTACGCAACCGATTGGGGAACTCCAGATTCATCATATAAAGAAATGACATTAGAAAATTATGCCCAGGATTATGTTGAAAATGCTGTCGAAAAGATTCAGGAAATTACTGGCTCTAAAAAAGTTTCATTATTTGGATATTGTTGGGGCGGAATTTTTGCCACTATTTATTCTGCTCTCCATCCAGAAAATGTCAAGAATCTGGTCCTGCACGCGACACCACTCGATTTAGGAGAGGTAAATGGAGTTATAGAGAACTGGACAAAATATATAGACGCAGATGGAATTGTCGACTCACTTGGAAATGTTCCAGGTGGATTTCTTAATTTAGCATTTATTTTAAGAAATCCTGTAGAAGCTCTGCTAAAGTATGCTAGGTACTTTAGTGAGCCAAGAACTCTTGATGAGGTGCTGCAGTTCTTTGCGATTGAGACATGGCTTTATGATAGCGTGCCAATAATAGGCGAAGTTTACAGGGAAATCGTAAATCAAATCTACAAGAAAAATTTGCTTATAAAAAATAAAATGAGATTAGGCACTGATATTGTAGACCTAAGAAAAATTACGATGCCACTCTTGAACATAATTGGGTCAAATGACGACCTAGTTCCGCCTCAATCAAGTAAATCCATAATGAACGTAGTTGGTAGCAAGGACAAGAAACTGATCGAGTTCCCAACAGGTCATGTAGGATTGTGTATAAACCCAAAGGCACACGAAGTGCTCTGGCCAGAGGTAGGTCACTGGCTTGCAGCTCGCTCTTAGAGGTGTTTAGTGATGATTTCAAAACACGATACAGATAACAAGAATTTGCCCATCGCAAAGTATCATATCGGTGAACTTCTACCACGCTCTCTTACGTCAGCACCTGCGGTAAGTACCAGAAAAGAGGATTTGGTGTGGGCCGCCACAGGCATGTTGGCTCATCACATAGAGTCATTTACAGACACGTTGGTTGTAACTGAAGGTGAACGCCCAGCTGGAATGTTGGGTGGTTTTGAGATAATAGATCAAGTTTCTAAAAATCCAACTTCGAGTCTTTTTTACGAAACTACCGTGGAAAAAATCATGAATAACAATCTTATCATTACATCAAAACAAACCAAATTATCTAACTTGCTTAGTCAATGGCAAGAAAGAAGGAGAGCCTTTGCAATCATACCAAATCAATATCACGGTTATTCT
>JACQFM010000110.1 GCA_016200035.1 Nitrososphaerota archaeon | reverse complement strand
TTTCTCCAAGACTTATGTTGATAATGTTTACCTTATCGGCAATTGCCTTATGAATCGCCTTGATTATGTAGTCAGATGAAACAGATTCGCCATCAGCTGAAACTCTATATGCAAATAACTTTGCGTTTGGTGCAATTCCCATTAATTTCCCATTTGCCGCAATAATTCCAGCTACTTCTGTACCATGACCGTTTGTATCCATAGGTTGCTCATCATTATCAACAAAATCATATCCACCAACTACTTTGCCATTGTTACCGAACCCAAGAAGATCAGGATGAGTGTAATCAATACCAGTATCTATCACACCAATTTTGACATTGTTTCCCGTAAAACCTAGATTTCTGGGAACATTCACTCCTATAAGAGATGAGCTTTTTTCATCATAGAACTGCATAAGCTGTTCGTTTCTGATATTCAACAAAATAAATAATGAACATAAAACAGCAATTATTGAAAAAAGAACAATCTTACTAGTATTCATCATGATTTATCAAAATTCATCAGATAAAATCCATTGCGCAACCAAAACCATAAATTGTATTACATACGAGGAGTCTACATGGCAAAATACGAACTTCCTAAGGTGCCTTATGCGTACGATGCGTTAGAACCACATATTGACGCGAGAACAATGGAAATTCACCACACTAAACATCATCAAGCGTACACAAATGGTCTGAACACCGCTTTAGAAACTCTTAGCTCGGAGTTGCAAAACATGGAAATTTCCAAACTACTCTCAAGCTTAGACAAAGTACCAGAAAATGTAAGGGGTGCAGTGAATTTTCATGGTGGCGGATATGATAACCACACACTATTTTGGAACAACATGAAACCAAATGGAGGAGGAGAACCAGGAAGCAGCTTAGCTGACGCGATCAAGTCTTCTTTTGGTAGCTTTGCTACATTCAAGGAAAAGTTCTCAAAGGATACGGGAGGCATTCAAGGTAGTGGTTGGGGTTGGTTAGTTTACAATTCACAAAGTGGAAAAGTAGAGTTTACAACTATGCCAAACCAAACAAGTCCTAGAACGAAGGGATTGATCCCTCTATTAGGACTAGATGTATGGGAGCATGCCTACTATTTGAAATATCAGAACCGTCGTCCCGACTATATTGCAGCATGGTGGAACGTTGTAAATTGGGATGAAGTGGACAAAAGACTTTCTAAAGCAAAAGCATAGCTTCTTCTCTTTTTTTGTTTATTTAATTACTTTAACATGATGCAACTGGAAGTGTGTTAATGAAAAATTCCTCCATGTGTTGTCGTTTTAAAAAATCTAGTTTGGCAAATTCTTAATCGTAGAATGCATTTATAGGTGGCATACTAAAAATTTTGCAAATGAGTGAGGAACAAGCTCAAGCATTAATTCAACAAATTCAGATGTTAGAAGCCTACATGGCTGAATTGATCCAAAAAGAAGAAGCTGTTATCAAGCTTCTACAGGAAGCAACAAGTTCTGTAGAATCAATAAAGGCATTAGATGGCAGTACCAACTATGAAACTTTAGTGCCAGTAGGAATGGGTGCATATGTGAAGGCAACAATCAACCCTGCTGAAAAATTGATTCTAAATATAGGTGCCGGTGCCGCAATAGAACAAGATAAAACATCCACACTCAATTTTGTTGAAGCTAGGATAAAGGAATTAGAAGTCGTTTTGCAACAAATTTCGGCTCAACGACAGGAAGTGGCAGCCAGACTAGACTATGATCAGCAAGAAATGAATAAACTAATACAAGCAAGCCGCAGTTCATCCCAGTAAAGGCAAACATCATGTTTGATAAACTAAGAAGTGCACTTTCTTCCGCAGCAAAAAGTTTTGGCCAAAAGGAACTCAAGGAGAAAGATATTGATGGAGTTTTGTTTGAACTAGAAGTAGCTCTGATGGAGTCTGACGTTGCAACTGAGGTCATAGACTCCCTGAAAGCCGATTTAAAAAAGAAGCTAATAGGAGCTACGGTAGAAAAAGAAAAGATTGCAGAAATAGTAAAACAGACATTACGTCAGAACATTTCCAACTTGTTTGATAATACAAAAAAAATTGACATATTATCGAATATAGAAAAGAAAAAGGAAACTGGTGAACCATATATCATATTATTTATGGGCATCAATGGAACAGGAAAAACTACTACCATAGCTAAAGTAGCATATCTACTACAACAAAACAAACTTTCTGTTGTTATAGCTGCCGCAGACACTTACAGGGCCGGTGCTATAGAACAATTAAGTGAACACGCAAGAAGGTTAAATTTGAAAATAATAGCACAAAACTACGGTTCTGATCCCGCCGCTGTGGCCAGAGATGCTGTACTTTATGCTAAATCACACAAAATCAATTGCATATTAATTGACACAGCGGGTAGAATGCAAACAAGTAAGAACCTGATGGATCAAATATCAAAAATAAACAAAGTAGTAAACCCTGACTTGAAGTTCTTTGTAGGTGATGCATTGGCAGGGAATGACACTGTAAATCAGGCACGGGAATTCTATCAATATACAAAGTTTGACGGAGCAATCCTTGCAAAGAGTGACGCTGACGCACGGGGAGGCGCTGCCATCTCAATAGTGAAGGTCACGTCGACCCCAATTCTATATTTGGGTGTGGGTCAAGAATACAAAGATCTGGCTTCGTTTGATAAGGAGTCATTTTTAGACAGCATATTTGGATTAGGAGAAACTCCATTAGAACAAACTCAAAAATCAGAAATCACATCCAAAGATTCGGAACAGAACAGATCGCATCGTGAAGAAAAATTGGATGAGGTCATAATTACGGAAAATAACTCTTCTCAAAAATCGGTTTCACAAGCTGTAACTGATAAGGATCCCTTTTCAGGTATTGAGACAAATGACATTCAAAAATACTCTCAGTTGTTTGACACCTCCCCGCCAGAAAATGATAGAGAAGCAATGGAATTGGCATCAAAGATTAGGGCATGGGTTCTAAAAGGAAGGCCTACGAATATAGAAGAATCATCGAAAGAACAACAAGAAGATAGCTTAGAACAAAAAGATATCAAAGCTAAAAAGAAGCGTTCTCTATTTGGTTGGAGAAGTAAATGAAACTTAAAACTAAAGACCTACTTACCCTTAACGAACTAGATAGAAAAGAGATTGAGAAAATTACAGATGATGCAATAAAGCTAAAAAAAGATTTCAAAGCTGGAATTTCCAAACCGTTACTAAAGAATAAGACACTTGCCATGATATTTCAAAAGCCCTCCACGCGGACACGTGTAAGCTTTGAGGTAGGCATGTTTCAACTTGGAGGGTATGCATTAAGCTTGTCATCGGATGAATTACAGCTTGCACGAGGAGAAACAATAGAGGATACTTCAAAGACACTTTCACGATATGTCGACATAATAATGGCACGCGTGTATTCGCACAAAGAAGTAGAAATTCTTGCTAAAAATTCAATCGTACCTGTAATAAATGGTCTGTCAGATTCTTTTCATCCATGTCAAATCCTAGCAGATCTTATGACAATAAAAGAAAAAAAGAAGAAACTTGCGGGTTTGAAGCTTGCTTGGATTGGAGACGGTAACAATGTTTGCAATTCAATGATCTATGGATGCGTAAAAACTGGAATGGATATTGCTGTTGCGACACCCAAAGGTTACGAACCGGATTCAAAAGTTGTTAGAGAATCAAAAAGAGTGGGCTACGTTGAAATATTGCACGATCCGGCAAAAGCTGTAAGAGATGCTGATGTAGTAGCCACAGATACTTTTGTTTCCATACATCATCAAACTACTGATAGGGCACTAGATTTCTTGCCGAAATTTCAGGTAAATCCATCCTTAATGAAAAAGGCGAAACATAATGCAATTTTCTTGCACTGTCTTCCTGCCAAAAGAGGACAAGAAGTAACCAGCTCAGTAATAGACGGATCACAATCAGTAGTTTGGGATGAAGCTGAAAATAGATTACATGCTCAGAAATCTCTGATGGTTGCATTGCTGTGAGTCTAACGTTTATAAGAGCTTTACCGAAATTTTTTGTGAAAGGTGTTAGTAATGGCATATTCGCAAATATTACGTAGATCAAGAGAAGAGAAGACAAACTACAAGAAAAGGAAGGGTCTTCTTATTGGTAGAAGAGACTTTATCAGTGTACAGATTTCAAATGAGAACACTCTTGTTCAAATCCATAAACCAGAGATAAATGGAGACAGAGTACTTGCCTCGGCACATTCTAGATCACTTCTTAACATGGGGTGGAAAGGCTCAAGGAAGAGTATACCTGCAGCATACCTGACAGGATATCTTGCAGGAAAAAAGGCTATGACAAAGGGGGTAAAAGATGCAATACTTTACACTGGCACTAGAAAATATACTCAAAGAATTGCCGCAGCACTAAAGGGTGTAATAGATGCTGGTCTGAAAGTCCCAGCTGATAAAGAAACATTTCCAAATGAAGAAAGAATTAAGGGTAAATATCTTAAAGTTACAAATGATGTTGACCAAGTAAAGTCAAGAATTGATGGCGGGGTTAGTACCAAATGAGCGTAACTGAACAGAGGCCAAGAAGGGAAAGAAAAGAACAAGAAGAACAGTGGGTTCCAAGAACAAAACTTGGCATGTTGGTAAACAATGGCAAGATCACATCAATGAAAGAAATTTATGAAAATGGGTATAGGATTCAAGAAGCAGGAATAATCAAAAAGCTTTTGCCAGGTATCAAGACTGAAGTAATCGATGTAGGAATTGTTCAAAAGCAAACAACCAACGGTGAATACACAAGATTCAAGGCCTTGGTTGCTGCTGGCGATGAAAATGGATGGCTTGGTATAGGTCAGGGAAAATCTAAACAAATGAGAATTGCAATAGAGAAGGCAACGAATGCAGCATATCTTGCAGTAAGCCCAGTAAAGCTTGGTTGTGGAAGCTGGGAATGCAGATGTGATCAACCCCACTCTGTTCCTTTCAAAGTCAGAGGAAGAGGAGGTAGTGTGACAATTGAAATCATACCAGGACCAAGAGGTCTTGGTTTAGTCGCAGGCGGAAATATTAGAAACCTCCTAAAACTTGCTGGCCTCAAAGACGTTTGGACAAAGAGTAAGGGTGCTACTAACACTATGACCTCTACGTCAAAAGCTGTCCTCAATTGCCTTAGGCAGACGTTTAGTCAGGGTTGATTGATAATGGCAAATGCTTTCTTAGTAGTGAGAATGAGGGGAACAGTAAATGTACCTCACTGGGCAAAAACTACGCTTAATCTTTTGCATTTGGAAAGAAAATTCAGAGCTACAATAATTCCAGCTAGAGAAAACACCAAAGGAATGCTAGATAAAATAAAGCATTATGTGTCTTGGCAGGAGGTCGATAGTGCTACTATGAAAGAACTCTTAGAGAAAAAAGCACGAAAAGAAGGATACAAGAAAATCACATCCGAAGATATTGTGAAACTTGGATTCAAAAGTTCAGAAGATCTAGCGAAATCTTTGACAGAGGGAACTGCCTCATTATCTAAGCTTAAACCACTGAAACCTTGGTTTGCGTTATCGCCACCAAGACATGGTTTTAAGCGAAATACTAAGAAGATGTATGGCGAAGGTGGCATCTTAGGAAATCACAAAGAATTACTTGCCCAAGTTAGGAATATGATCTAAAATGGCAACAAGACTGCGTAAGAATAGAAAGTTTAGAGGTGGAAGACACCACGGATGGGGACAGGTTGGTCAACACAGAGCAAGTGGACACAAAGGTGGTCTTGGCCAAGCCGGAATGCACAAACACCACTTTATCAAGATGCTCTTAACTGATCCGCATCATTTTGGTCATGATTCCACTCATCCCCCTCACCCAAACTTGGTAAGAAAATGGCTAAGTGTGCGAGATCTCGACGACTTCTTTTTGAAATTTGGGAAAGAAGAAGGAGGAAAAAAGATCATAAATCTAAAGGAACTTGGTTATGATAAACTCCTCGGTGGCGGGCAAACCAAGAACGCATACACTGTCATGGTGGGTAGATTCTCTGCTTCTGCTGAAGAAAAAATAAAACAAGCTGGGGGAGAGGTGCTTGCAGAGGTATGAGTGAGGAAGGAACACCAACAAATTTTATTAAAAAAATAGTAACAAAAATGGAGGTCTACGTACCACAGATTCCAAAACCAAAAAAGAAACTCACACTCCAGGTTCGCCTCATGTGGTGTGGGCTGGCACTTTTTCTATACATGATAATGGGTCAGACTCCACTATATGGTGCCACAACGCCCGCCTTTGATTTTCTAGCCTTTGCTAGAGTTATTTTTGCATCTCAACAAGGAACGCTGATAGAACTTGGCATAGGTCCAATAGTTACTGCAGGATTGTTGATGCAACTTTTGAAGGGTTCTGAAATGTTTCATCTAGATTTTAAGAAAACCGAAGACAGAGAACTCTATCAAACTGCTACTAAGATAGTAACATACATCGTAATAGTTGCAGAGGCATCACTGTACGGACTGTCCGTGTATGGTCCAAGACTTCCATCACCTGAGGCAGGCTATATTCTAATTGGTCAGCTTATAGCGTCATCAGTTATAATTATGCTGCTTGACGAATTGATTCAGAAAGGATGGGGACTTGGAAGTGGAATAAGTCTCTTCATTGCAGCCGGTGTAGCACAGACAGTATTTTGGAGCTTGTTTAGTCCTATACCAGCTGGAGACGGGGGACCTGTTGGAGTGATACTACATGTCTTTACATCACTTTTCCATGGGGACTTATCTAACGTACTATTTAGATCAAATCAACTACCAAGTGTATTTGGCTTGCTTATCACCGCAGGAGTTTTATTGATTCTGGTGTACACTCAAGGAATTAAGATAGAGATCCCAATTGTCTCAACAAAGTATAGGGGATTTTCTGCAGTCTACCCAATAAAACT
>JACQFM010000117.1 GCA_016200035.1 Nitrososphaerota archaeon | reverse complement strand
TTATAACATCACATGGACTTGAAGAAGTATCTTAAGCTATTTATCATACCAAAATGTTAGTTCGTTTATGGCTGGTATTTTTGACTGGATTCCCATTATCACGGTTATTCTATTTGGAACCGGACTTGTTGGGGTGATGGTTTATGAGCGAGCTAGAACAAGACAGAATCAAGAACCCCCTACTTGATCGCGCCATCGTAGAAAAATTTCGTTCCCTTGGTTTTGAAAATCTCACAGATATTCAGAAGAAGGCTGTTCCGGTAATTTTTCAGAAAATCGACTCTCTTGTGGTCGCACCAACTGGTTCAGGTAAGACAGAAACCGCAGTAATACCAATATTTTCACGTCTTTCTAAATCAAAAAAAGCAGGTAAGATAAAGGCGTTATACGTAACGCCGCTCAGAGCACTAAATCGAGATGTTTTTAGGAGGATAATAAGATATGCTGAAAACGAAAATCTTACTATACAAATTCGACATGGTGACACCACACAGTCTGTCCGAAAAAGAATCAATGATTCACCACCTGACGTTCTTATCACAACCCCTGAAACCATTGTCATTTTGTTAACCCAAAGAAAGATACTTGAAGCTCTCTCGGAACTTGAGTGGGTAGTAATAGATGAAGTCCATGAACTTCTAGGAAACGAGAGGGGTGCACAGCTGTCTATAAGTCTGGAAAGATTACAGATTAATTCAAATTTTCCGATTACAAGGATAGGTCTTTCAGCAACTGTAGGAAATAGCGAAGAGGGAGGCAAGTTTGTTGCCGGTACTAAAAGAAAGTGCAAAATAATTCAAGATAATTCTATCAGAAAGTATGACGTAGAAGTTAAGTACATAGACGGAACAATTTCCGAGGTAGCGGATTTTATAATTGACTATGTAGGAAAAAATTATCCCAACTCACCCGTCTTACTTTTTACAAACACGCGTGGTGAATCAGAATTTCTCGCATCTGTGCTACGAGAGAAAACCACTATACGAATAGAATTACATCATGGTTCGCTTTCGCAGGAGGTACGAGAGGAGACCGAAGAAACTCTAAGAGAGGGTACTCCCTGCATTGTCGTATGCACATCCTCTCTTGAATTAGGACTTGACATTGGTTCTGTCGAACTTGTTATTCATTATGGTTCTCCAAGGCAAGTCTCAAAACTAATACAAAGAATAGGAAGGAGCAAGCACAACAGAGTCTCATCTGCAAAAGGACTTATTGTAACCAATAATGCTGATGATGAATTTGAAGCACGTGCAATACTGGAACGAGTCAAAGAAAAGTCCATAGAGGATCAAGTAATTCATGACAGTCCACTTGATGTGCTTGCCCACCATATAGTTGGAATGACAATACAATTTGGAACCGTACCAGTAGAACGTCTATTAGAGATTATCAAACAGGCATATCCATTTAGAAAAACAACAGTAGAGGATCTTTTTAGTGTCCTTGAACTCCTTAACTCCAGTTCTATTTTGTTTTTTGATAAAGAGAAAATGGAGTTTAAGAAAAAGGGTAGAGCATTCAGATATTATTTTGAAAACCTGTCAACAATCCCAAACATTTTAAAATTCAAGGTATTTGATATTGTATCAAAGAAGATAATCGGAAGCCTCGACCAGAGATTTGTAGGTGATTACGGAGATCCAGGAAATGTATTTGTCTTACGTGGTTCGCAGTGGAGAATTCTTAACGTGGATGAAAGCGCACTCAAAATTAACGTAGAACCAATTAGATCAGCTGGAATTAATGTACCATATTGGGAAGGCGAAAACATTCCAGTTGATTATATGACTGCAAGTAAAGTAGGCATGCTCAGAACGAAAGTCCAGACAACCTCCACTTCCATAACAAACAAGGTGATTGAAAGCATAAAAGAAGGGGTAATTCCTAATGAAAAAACCATAGTAATAGAATCTCTTAGGACTCGTAACACTATAGTGATGCATTGCTGTTTTGGAACAAAGATAAACTCAACTCTTTCTACCCTGATTTCTACCATGCTATCTGCAAGAACGGGCTATCTTGTTGATACCAGGTCAGATGCTTATAGAATAGTGCTTTCTTCTAATGGAAGAATATCGGAACAACACTTGCTTGATATACTAAGGGACCAGTATGATCTGTTAACAGTTGTAAGAGCATCCCTTTCAGGAACCCATAATGTTAACTGGCGAACATGGTGTGTTGCAAAAAAATTTGGTATTGTGGGAAGAGAATCAATTTATGAAAAAAGAACTGCTAGATTTATCTATGAAAAATACTCAAACACCGCTCTTACAAAGGAAGCACTAAGAGAGCTATTTCATGACAAGTATGATCTCGATAAAACATTAGACATATTAAAGAAAATAAGATCCGATGAAATTAAAGTACGCTGGATTGAGGTAGAAAAATTTTCGAAGCTTGCAGAACCGATACTCGATCACACTGCCAAATACTATGCAGCGCCGGCAAATATTGACAAGGGGATTTTAGATCTTGTTAAGACAAGACTGCTTAAGACAAAACACAGACTTATTTGTGCAAGATGTGGGAGATGGGAAAGAGTTGTAGCGACGAAGGAGGTAAATGGCATACTATCATGCCCATATTGTAAATCTCGTCAGATAACGGCCACCTATTACTCTGACTATGATCTATCAAAGATAATTCAGAAAAAACATGCGGGCAAAAAGATCTCTCTAGAAGAAAATCAAAGATTTATGCGTGCGTGGAAAGTATCATCACTTTTAGAAAACTTTGGAAAGATTGCCTTGGTCACACTTTCGGGATTTGGGGTGGGTGCAGATACTGGTGCACGAATTCTCAGAAATATGGTAGGAGAAGAAGAATTATACAAGCAGATCTATGAGGCGGAAAGGCAATACGTAACAACAAGAGGCTTTTGGGATTCTTAGTTCTTCTTTGTTATGCTTGAAAAGGGAGTCAAAAAGAGCTCGGTTCTACCTTCAAGGCCAGCTCTTGCAGTAACTCCTGTGACTGTGATTATTTCACCCTGAGAAAACTGTTCCAACATCCTTGATTGATTTCTCCATCCCTTTAACCAAATCTGGCCCGTCTCATCCTCTATGAAGACCTCTGATAACGATACAGTTTCCCCCGTTCTTGTCTGAATATCACGTCTTTCCGGCACTTTGAGAATTATAGCTTCAATACAATAAATGCTGTCAGTTGGATA
>JACQFM010000118.1 GCA_016200035.1 Nitrososphaerota archaeon | reverse complement strand
TTTTGTTGACAGTCCAGGACATGAAAGTCTTATGGCCAACATGCTTTCAGGGTCTGCCTTAATTGATGGTGCAGTATTGGTTATTGCAGCAAATGAAAAGGTTCCTCAACCACAGACAAAAGAGCACTTGCTTGCCCTGCAAACACTTGGAATACAACAAATAGTTCTTGCCCAGAATAAGGCTGACTTGGTCTCCTACGAAGATGCACTGTCAAACTATAATGATATTGTCAAGTTTGTAAAAGGAACTAATGCAGCCAAAGCTCCTATAATTCCGATTTCTGCTCAGTCAAAACTCAACATGGATGCACTAATAGGTGCAATCGAAAGCACAATTCCAACCCCCAAAAGAGACGAATCAAAAACTATTGTTATGCATGTATTGCGTTCCTTTGATGTTAACAAACCTGGTACAAAAATAAAAAATATCAAAGGAGGGGTAATAGGAGGAAGCATAATACAAGGTATCTTAAGAGTTGGTGATGAAATCGAGATAAAACCAGGACTAGCAAATGAGAAAAATGGAAAATATGAACCAATTATTACTGAGGTATCTTCACTTGGAACAGGTGCCGGTCTTGTAGACGAAGTTAAACCTGGCGGGTTGGTAGCAATAGGTACAAAATTAGATCCTTCTATGACTCGAAGTGACTCACTGATTGGTTCTGTAGTTGGCAAGCCACAAACGTTACCAGAAAATTCTTACAATGCAACTATTGAAGTGAATCTTTTTGATACTGCGGTAGGATCAATGGAGGAAATCAAAGTCTCATCAATACAAATGGGTGAGTCATTAAGACTAAGTATAGGAACTGCCCCAGTTTTATCGAAAGTAACAAGTGTAAGAGGAGAAAAGGTGGAAGTTCAATTTAGAAGACCAGTATGTCTTTTTGAAAAAAACAGGGTTGCTATAAGTAGAAGGATAGTGGAGAGGTGGAGATTGATAGGGGCTGGTGTAGTAGTTGGTTGAAGTTATTTGTGACACAAGTTTTTTGATGCTCTTGGCATCTGAACATATAAAAAATATTTCCAATCTTGAAACGGAGCTTGGAACAATCGAATTTGTTGTGCCAGATATTGTTATAAATGAACTTGAAAAACTTTCTAGAGGGCAGGATCTTAAAAAAAAAGTTCAGCAAACAATGGTCTTTTAATAATAAAAAATTTTAAAAAAATCAAAATTGCCGGAAATTCTGTCGATGATGCTATAATATCATACGTTAAACAAAGAAAGGGAATAATAGCTACTGTTGATGCTAATCTTAAAAAGAGAATAAGAAACTTTGGTGGAACAGTACTCTCAATGACAAATAACAGAATTGTTTTAGAAACTAGTAAAATTTAACTTGACCAAATATTTATGTCAGGTTATGTTTGAATACAAAGGAATCAAAATACGATGGCACGGTCACGATACATTTTCCTTGGAAAAAGGATTGACTATCTGTATTGATCCGTATAAGTTAAGCAGACCGATACCAGCCGATATAGTCTTGATCTCTCATAATCATTTTGATCACCTGAGCCTTGAAGATTTGAAAAATACTTCCTCATCTGATACAGTTATTATTGCTGCAAAGGAGTGTGTGTCTCAAATATCAAAGGTTACCTACGGGGAATTAATAGGTATTTTACCTGGGCAAGAAAAAGTTGTAAATAATGTGAAAATAAAGGCCGTACATGCTTACAATATCGATAAGATAAATCCTGATACATCCAAGCCTTTTCACCCAAAGGAAGATAACAAGATAGGATTCATTGTAAATATAGAAAATATTTCCATTTATCATACTGGTGATTCTGATCTTATTCCGGAAATGACGGATTTGCAACCAGACATTTTACTTGTACCAGTAAGTGGCACATATGTGATGACTGCAAAGGAGGCTGTAAAGGCTACAGAAAAAATAAAGCCAAAGATTGCTATCCCCATGCACTATGGAACCATAGTTGGAAGTGAAGTTGATGCAAAAGAATTCAAGGCCATGGTAAAATCCTGTGAAGTTCAAATTCTCACAAAAGAGTAATAAACCCAGCAATTTGCATGCAAGTTAGGTTTGATTTCTGATTCTAAATTGTTCAGGGTTGGTACTTTTGAGTTTCAGCTTCATCATCTACTAATTATTGCAGTTCTAGCAATTTCTTTTTCTATATCTGCAATGGTAAGGTCTCAAGCTGCAGATTTTGGTCTTCAATTGAACGAATTTGATCCCTTTTTTAATTATAGAGCAACTGAATATCTTCTAAAAAATGGAATAGATGCATATGTTCACTGGCATGATGATATGAGTTGGTATCCGTATGGAAGAGATGTTTATAGTACATCACAAGTTACCTTGCACTTTACAGCTGCATTTTTGTATAAGATTTTTGGAGCAGGTTCAAGTCTTTATAATTTCACAATCATCCTTCCCGTTGTTTTCGGCTCCATTACTGCCATAGTTATTTTTGCATTGGTAAGAGTGATAGGGGGTACAACTGCAGGTCTTTTTGCTTCACTTTTCTTTGCACTATCGCCCGCAATAATAGTTAGGGGTACAATAGGCTGGTTCAAATCGGAACCGGTAGGCCTTTTTTACGGTTTGTTAGCCCTATATCTATTTCTTAGCGCACTGAAAGCACACAACCGAAAGGTTGCCTCTGCAAAGTTAGTTGGCGGTGGAATTTTTCTAGCTATAGGTTTTGCGTCATGGGGAGGAATTCAATTTTTCCTAATTCCATTATCTTTGTTTATAATTGCTCTTCCGTTTGTAAGAAAAGATCATAAATTCCTACTATTTGCAATTCCAACGTTTGTAGCTGTTTGTGTTGCTGCATCTGTTTCGTTCGCGAGGCCTGGACTTAGCTTTCTTACCGGTATAGGTGGATTTTCGTTAATTGCTCCGACTATATTTCTAATCATAGTGATACTTGTACAGAAATTTAGTAAAGAAGAAACCCGATTGCGTAATGGCTTGGCAATTTTAGGTGGTTCCATTATAGCCGCAATTACAATAATTAGTTCCAAGGTTATAGGATTGCCAAGTTTTCGATATCTTAACGCGATTAATCCATTCCTAACAAGTGAGAACCCCTTGGTAGATTCTGTTGCTGAGCACCAGACACCAAATCTTGTTTCAAACTTTAGCTTTCTTTCCGTATTGCTACTTTTTGCAGGTATAGGAATATGGCTTATTTTCAGAAAAAGCGCTGATAATCAGAATGCTCCTACAACTGTAGGTATCAAGAATGAGATGACAATCTTTGCCCTTATCATGGGTATTGTAGGTGTTTATGCAGGTGCAACTTTTGCAAGATTAGAGCTATTCACTGCCATTTCTGTGATTATTTTATCATCCATTGGGCTGACTGCGATTACAGCTGAAGTACTTAAAAAAAGAATAGTACAAGGAAAAAAAGCACGTCCTGTCACAGGAAGAATTACAAAAATATCTTATGTAGTTGTTTTAATAGCTCTTCTTTTAGTACCAACTATTTTTCCTGCAAACGCTAATTGGGTAGTAATAACAAAAGGTCCACCCACCATTCTTAATGGTGGATCTAATTTTTCTATTGTAACAGATGACTGGCCAGCAACTTTGAACTGGATAAAAAATAACACTCCAAAGGATGCTGTAGTTGCATCATGGTGGGACTATGGTTACTGGATAACCACTGTTAGTGAGCGAAGATCATTGGCAGATAATGCTACCTTGATTGATTGGGTCATTGCAAAAATAGGAAAGATGTTCTTAAGTACACCTGATAAAGGATGGCAAATTCTAAATGAACTGCACGCTGATTATGTTGTTGTCTATGTAGTTGCACAAAAGTTTGTTTCAGCGGGTCAAGAGCTTTATATTCTTGGGGGCGGTGGTGATGAATCCAAGAAGCAGTGGTTTATGCGAATCTCTGGCGAAGATCCATCCAAGTTTGTCGAATCAGATGGATTTACTCCAAAGGACTACTTCTGGGAAAATACTCTACTAGGAAAAATGTTCCCTTTCAAGGCTGTAACTTACCTTGATCTTAATACACATGTCCAGTCAGGAAATTACAAGCCAGGTTACACTGGAGTTTATATCAAAACAGTCAAGTACGACATCAATAGTGATGGTCCCCTAAAGCTGGTGTATTCATCACCCAGCTTAGATAGAAAAGATTCTGGTCCAGTTTCAGCGGTACTAGTATATGAAGTGAACCACAAATACGTACCAGAATCGAGTGCTAGTAAAGTAGAAACTCAATCTAGTGTAAAACCGACAGGTGATGTTGCCGTTCTTTCAACCAAATTTGGTGATATAGTAATTGCTTTCAAAGAGGACGTTGCTCCCAAGACTGTTGCTAACTTCAAGAAGCTCACAAATTCAGGATTCTATGATGGCACGATATTTCATCGGATAATACCTGGTTTTGTTATCCAAGGTGGTGATCCGAACACGAAATCAAAGTCACGAGATACGTGGGGAATGGGGGACGCAGGTTATACTATTGCCCCTGAATTTAGTAGTTTGAAGCACACAAAATATGTTTTGTCTATGGCGCGTGGCTCTGATATCAATAGTGCTAGTTCACAATTTTATATAATGTTAGGTGATGCACCATGGCTTGATGGTCAGTACACAATATTTGGTCAAGTAATATCCGGAATGGAAGTAGTTGATAAAATAGCATCTTTACCAACAGATCAAACCAATAATCAACCTATGGATCCAGAATCGGCTCGCGTAAGTAAGGTTATCATAAAACCATTCGGATAGTAAATTAATGCTTTAAAAACCTTAATCACAAAAATGACAAAAGTAGCTTAACTAAAGATTACTTGTATCGATCGGAAATACGATATCTTGCATACTTGTCATCAGGCGAATACTTTCCTGGATGAACTGTAACTGTTTTACTATCACATATTGGGCATTCATCTTTAAGCGTGTATCTTTTGCAATTGACACATTTTCGCATCTGAAATCGCATGAGATATTACTCTCGGGTCTTCTTTGATTCTTCTCTTGCGAACTTGAATGTACCACCTTTCTTCTCAATACCAGTTTGGATTGAAGAAAGGATGGGCTTTAGTGCTTTTTCTGCAGTTTTAAAATCTTGTGCAGAAATGGTGAGACGATATTTTGGCGCACCAATGTAACTAATTTCTGCATTGACGTCCTTATTTTCTATGGCGTCAAGAAGCGCTTTTTTAATAATTTCAACCCCATTGGGTTTTGTACAAGTAAGCTCTAAAACACCACGAATCTCTACATGAGGAACCTGAATCTTGGAGCTGATCTCTTCTATTGCAGAAATTACCTTTTTAGATAGATCTAGTCCATCTAATACGTTAATCCCCTTAGAAACAATTTCTGTAAATGCATCATATACTGAATTAAAATTACTAGCCAAAACATCTTCCAATTTTTCCACTTCAGTTCGTGAAAGTCCAGCCTTTGTCTTCAAGTTTTCAATAAGAGTCATTTCCTTTTCATTTCTTTTTAGTTCTAAAAGTTTCTGCTTCTTTTGATCACCTGAAACCTGTTTTAGAGACAAATCTATCTCGGATCTTGCTGAATTTACACGCTTTACAATAAGCACTTTCTTTTCTCCAACTTTGACAAATTTTTCTACATTTCTAATCCAACCAGTTGCGATCTCTG
>JACQFM010000007.1 GCA_016200035.1 Nitrososphaerota archaeon | reverse complement strand
GCCGATTCCCGCTCTTCTAACCCTGTCTCTTTTTGCAATGATGGAAGCAACGTCTCTGACGTCATCCTCGGATTGAGCATATTCCAAGTAATAAACGGAAACAAAGTTTAGTTTTCCATCTATCTCTCTTTGAAAAAGCTCGTCATCTAACGTAAAAACAAAAGAGAGTTTGTCCTGTTTGTACTCTTCAATCTCTTTTAGAATTTTTTTGCTATCCTTGAATCTGGCCATTAGATACTGATTTGTGCGTTCTGGAAAGTAGGCTCCGCCATCTTCGGAAAAGGTTGCCGTAACAAAGTACATATCATCTACGTTTTTTGACTTCTCCCAAATCTCTTTTAGGTCTACAGAAGGTTCGTTATGCAAGTATGGTGCACATACGTATCCTGTATCTAGCGATGATACCCCCGACACGTAGATCGTGATACACCGGTATCTTATATATTGTTTGAGAGGTCGTGAAAAATTTTAATTTGATGCAAATCTGATGGTTTTGAAGCTAGATCAAACTTTTCAGATAAACTAACGATAGTTATTTAATACGAAAGTGTGGCGTGAAATCTAGTCCCACGCTAGCTCAGCCTGGTAGAGCTTCCGGCTGTAGTGGTTGGCTTTTGGCTAACTGATGTCAGCCTATCAGGCATACAGAAACCGGGTTGTCGCAGGTTCAAGTCCTGCGCGTGGGACCATTAACATTAAATTCAAAAGCACCAGTAGTTCAGTGGAGTCAATGTCGGACAAGAACTGGTCTCCACTGGACAAGATAGATCAAAAAATTATTGAGATTCTTAATAAAAATGCAAGGACACCATCTAAAGAGATAGCGTCACAATTAAGAAATGCTGGATTAGATGTTTCTGATAGAACAATACGAAAAAGGATTGAACGTTTAGAAAAAAATGGAATCATAAAAGGATACAAAGCAGTTCTAACTGATATTACTGGATCCGATGAGTTTGAAGCTATCTTTCTAAAATTTAAAGTTACAAAATCCATGGGAGACATAATTGAATCGATGAAAGATTACGTAACAACATTGCCAAACTACCTTCTTGTTGCTACACTTGAAGGAGAATGGAATATGATCATAGTTATGAAGATAGAAGATTATCAAAAAAATCCCGGCTCGAAAATAGTTGAAAAGTTTTCCGAACAAATTCTAGATTACAGGATAAGTAAAATTCAGATGAAAGACATTAACCTTCTTAACATGTCTCTCATGCTTCTTGCATAACTTAACTGGTCTCGGCAATGTTAAGCGCAGCCCTAAGATCGTCAATAGTAAAGGGCTTTTGAATAAACGCCGTAGCGCCCCATCCTATAGTCTTTTTGACACGTGGTGAGGTTTTTTCATCAGCCGTTATCAAAATGATTGGCAGATCAAGTTTTAGCTCTAAAAGTTTGCTTGCTACTACGTCACCTTCGATGTCTGGAAGACCCATGTCAAGTAGTATGATTGGTTCTTGTGATGATTGGATTAGTTTTTTGCACGCTTCGACTGCTTGTTTGCCCTTTTCAAAAGTGTACAAGTCCTTATAGCCAATCTTTTTCAAATAATTAGAAAGCTTCATGGTTATAGCTGGACTGTCATCGACAATAATCACTGGCCTTTTTTCCTCACTAACTTTGACAACAAACTGTTTTGATTTATCAAAGGCGTTTCTTGCAACTTCGTATTGGCCGATTCTTAAATAACATCTTGCTGCGCAAAGATATGCAATCCTTGCCTTCTGCGATTTTTCTGCTTTGGCCAGTTCAAGATAGGATTTTCCGGCGTTTAGTATTTCATCATAACTGTCCTTTCCCTGTTGTATTTTACATTCGGCCGCGAGTATGAAAAACAACCCTGCAAGAAAACTTTTGTTCTTCTTTTCTTTTTCTGCAAGCTCTAAAAATAGGTTATGCGCAGAAGCAGTTTGCTTGTTTCTAAGATATGTGCGTGCTAGATCATATTTTTGTTTGATTTCTTTTCCTATCAATATTGAAAAATAAGTAAAGTATGCTTATATCATTTTAATATTCTGTTTAGTATTGTCTGGTATCGCCTTCTAGAAGACCTGCTCCTCCATGAAGCCTGTCTATGTGCTTTGAAAGCGCTGTCTTGTCATCAAAGGGAGACTCACAGTAGGGGCACACTACCTTTGCGCTCTCTAAATCCTTTACGTATTTGATGGCCTTTGGGTTTATGATGCAAAGTGGAGCACCATCGACAAGAGATTCTATTGTAGAAATCGATGCATTTTTCACTTTCTCGTATATGGTGTCACGTGTTACCATGCCGAAGACAGACGATCCTAAGCTTATCACTAACTGTCTTATTGAATATTTGTCCATGTAACTAAGCGCATCCTGCAAAGTGGATTGCGAAGGAATGGTGTACACCGGGCTTGACATTATCTCTCTGAGTTTTACTTTGTTTATAGGTAGGTGCTTTGCTACCACTTTGAATATTATATCAGTCTTGCTAACTATTCCAATTGCTTCGCCTTCATGTGAAACAAGAATTACTTTGGCATTTCTTTTCTGCATCAAATCAATTGCTTCAGAGACTGTTTTGTTTGACTCCATTATCAATACGTTCGTGTCCATAATTTTCCCAATCGGCATTGCCATAAGCGAGCCTACATCTGATGCCGATGTGATTTTTTCGCTCACGTTATTTTATTATGAGGCTTTTATTTAAATTTTCGAACAAAAAAATTACTTTTTAAAAATTTTCAAAAACAATTTTAGCTTATAACGAAAAACTTCAAAGTTCTTCTGGATGCTGCATTTTACGGGTTTATGACCGCGCGTCCTACTATCTTTCCTTGTTTGAGGTCCTCAAGAGCATTGTTTGCCTGTGCAATAGAATATCTTTTTGAAATTATTGGGTTTATCACACCGCTTTTTGCAAGCTCCACTAGTTCAACCAGATCTTGGTAGTTTCCAGTATATGCTCCTTGAATTGTTATTGCCTTTAGTGGAATCGTTGGAAGAACAATTTCTGCCGAACCTCCAAAAAGTCCGACCAAAACAAGATTACCACGTTTCCTCAAAACCGCAAGTCCCATCTTTACTGTCGATGGCGCATTTACAAAATCAATTATGGACTCGGCACCCTTGCCATTACAAATTGAAATAATTTTTTGTACAATATCTGGACTTTTTGAATTAACTACATGATCGGCACCCATCTTTTTTGCGGCTTCTAGTTTTTTGTCATCCAAATCCACATTGATAACAATCGATTTCGTTATAGCTTTTGCGATTTGTATGGCCATCAATCCAAGACCACCAGCCCCTATTATCACAAGAAATTCTTGTGGGCCAGCCTTGGTTTTTTTTACTGCTGTAAAGGCAGTTAATCCTGAGCAAGCAAGGGATGCCGCTCCTTCTAGATCAATGCCAGAGATTTTTATTAAATATTTGAAATGAGGTACCAATACATATTCTGCATATCCGCCGTTTTGAAATACTCCAAGTGAACGTGGAGTGTCACAGAGATTCTCGTTTCCTGCTTTGCACGCTGGACACATACCACACCCTATCCATGGGTACACCAGAACTTGGTCTCCAATCTTTATGCCTGAAACAGATGTTCCTATCTGGGTTACACTCCCAACGACCTCATGACCTGGAGTTACAGGAAATTTTACTCCCCTGTCTGTTGCTTTCATAAATGTCCCTGAACCTGTATCATAGCCTCCATCCCACAGATGTAGATCACTGTGGCAGACACCTACCGCTTTGACCTTTAGTACTACCTCAGACTCTTTTGGTTTTGGCATCTCCAAGTCTTTTAACTCAAGCGGTTCCTTGGGAGCTACTATCTGTGCTGCCTTCATGGCAGTAGTGTCTTTACTCTAACAATATAAGAGTTGACCATCAAGGACAGAATAACGATTTTTTAAAGTCATTCATATCGACTTGGTAACCACATGGTTTGCAGTAAAGCCAGCTACGTTGTCTGAAAATCTTCGTTGAATAGCTGACATATTGCAGACCGTAGTTGTTGCACTTGGGGCATTTCACATTTAATTCCTTCATAAAATCTTATTGTGAGTTTTTGTTTATAAAAAGTGCGTAGGATTGATTCGAATAAATCATCCATAATTGACCAGCTCGGAGAAAAAAATAGAGCCCCTAGATATTATAAACAAAAAATTCTCTAAGAACAGTGAGCCAAGAGAATCCTAGTACGGGGATTTCACAACCGCCTGTCAATGTGTTGTTCAATCCTGTAGACATATCAAAAAAGGATGTTTGGACCATTGATATAATACGAATCTTGGAACTGCTCATACAAATTCTAAATCAGACAGGCAAGAAGGATCTTCGAGTCGCTGGCATAGCTGCTCTCTCTTCTGCAATGATTCACAGAATGAAGGTTGAGAGCATATTTGCATTACAAAAAGCAGCCATGGAGAAAAAACCACTCCGCCAGAGACTAGACGTAGATGTGGATACGATAGATATGCCCTATAGGCACGAGGCAACATATCCAGTAACACTTGATGAGCTTCTTGCAGTTCTTGAGAATCTTATAGGCACAATAGCAAACCCGCGCTCAAGCAGAAGGCAGATGCAATTTGAACCCGCTGAGGTTCCTGACTTTAATGATTATTTTATTGGTCTTGAAAAAATAATTGGTCAGTATGAAGAACTTGTTGTAAACAAGATACGCCCTACCGGGTCTGGATCTTTCCATGCCATAGTTTCCCAGCTGGAGTCAATAGATGTGGTACGATGCTTTTTTGCCGTACTTTTTCTTGCAAGGGATGAAAAAGTAGAACTTGAGCAGTTGGAGAACGACATCACCATAACTTTAGTAAAACAGAAGTTAACAACATAATCAACTGCAAAGAATTGATCTTTTTAAGTACATTTTGAATCACTTTTCTACAAATGGGCAAAGTAGAAAGTGATGACGAGGCAAGCGCAAGGCTTGAGGCTGCACTT
>JACQFM010000109.1 GCA_016200035.1 Nitrososphaerota archaeon | reverse complement strand
TCTGAAATGATTTGATTTATTGCCGTGTCTAGCTGATCTAAAGTTATTTCGGATAATATTCCTCTATTTCCCCCTACGTTAATACCTAAAAGAGGCACTTCATTTTCCAAATATCTGAATGCACGAAGAGTTGTGCCATCTCCACCCAGAGTAATTGTCAGGTCTAGCTTTTCTGTCTTAAGCTCCTCCAAGGTGCTTACTTTTTTTGCACCTTCAACTTCAACAGGAGCAATGGTAAAGACACGTGCTTTTTTTCCAAGTATCTTTTTCACTACCATCTTTGCAGCATCTTCAGATTCCTTTGAGCCAAACTTACTAACCACTGCTACACTGTTTAGATTCAAGAGAGAAACTGTATTGTAATTTCACTTAAAAATCATCTGATGAGGATTGAGATATAAGTCCCCTTCTCTAGTAAAAATATTGAGAAGATATGAGCTATGCCAATCTTGGTGTTTTGACTGATACAGAAGGGGTGTCAAAAAATATCTCAAACAAAGCGATAAGAATTGTTGAGGTCGATTATGATCCTGAAAATGCGTACAAGCAGGGCCATATTCAGGGAGCCAGTCTGATATGGTGGAAGCGTGACATCAACGATCCAGTAAGACGAGACATTATCAGTAAAAGTCAATTTGAAGAATTAATGGCAAGAAATGGTATTCTTCCAGAAAGTGAAGTTGTCTTGTACGGTGACTTTAACAATTGGTTTGCTGCCTTTGTATTTTGGATCTTCAAATATTATGGACACGAGAACGTGAAGATAATGAATGGCGGCCGAAAGAAATGGGAACTAGAAAAGCGACCATACACAAAGGACGAACCACAGATCTCCAAGGCAAAATACATTTCTCAACCACCAGACGAAGGACTTAGGGCTTATCTATTTGATGTCAGGAGAGCACTTGACAGCAAAGACACTGTACTCGTAGATGTTCGATCACCAAAGGAATTTACAGGTGAAATTACAGCTCCTCCAGAATATCCAATGGAACATGCTCAAAGAGGTGGGCATATTCCCAAAGCAAATAACATACCATGGGCTACGGCTGTCAACGATGCAGATGGCACTTTCAAATCAGTAAACGAACTCAAACAGATCTATGAATCAAAAGGAGTAACGCCAGATAAGGACGTCATTTGTTATTGCAGGATAGGTGAAAGATCCTCGCACTCGTGGTTTGTCTTGAAATATCTCTTGGGATATCCACAAGTAAGAAACTATGATGGATCATGGACTGAATGGGGTAACATGATCGGAAACCCCGTCGAAAAGTAAGATTTGAGCCAAGAACTACCTCTGATAAAACAGGGAACATTTTATTTCATACGTAACGGTGGGCAAGATATAATCTTAGAAGACAAGACAAAGCGTGGCTTGACCGTTCAGGAAAGAGCAGTTGACGAACAATATCAGGTGGAAGCAGAAAAAGGAATGATATACGATATGGATGGTATAGGTCACAAAGTGGGTATACGATGGTATTTTCCAAAAACGAGCTATACATTTGAAAAGGTTCTTGGCTTTGCCGAGGAAATGGAAAAAAGATACATAAAGATTAGAGAAGAAACCTGTCCAGATTAAAGAAGTTTTAGACTCTGGAACTAGTAATAGTAGATGTCTCTTCTGCTAAAAGATAAAGTGTATACCGTTTCATCCACTACTGCAAAAATGGGAATCTATCCATTACATAATTACCGTTTGGGACTTGTAGAGCATAGGTAGAACTATAAGTACTTCTTCTAAACGAGATACAGGGCATGCCAATAAACCCTCTTACACAATTTCTCTTTAACGTATTTATCGCAATAGCTATTCTTGTTACACTTTATACTTGCAACTTTTACTATCTTGTTTTTCTTTCAAGACAAAAAAGAAAATCGCAGAAAACCACATTAGAAGGAACCCCTCTAGTTACGATTCATCTTCCAATATATAATGAAAAGTATGTTGCGGCAAGACTAGTAAACGCAGTCTGTGCAATGGATTATCCCAAAGAAAAGATGTGCATTCAAGTATTAGATGATTCTGATGACGAGACTTGTGACATTTTGGAAGATCTTGTTTGTGATTACCAAAAGAAGGGCTTTGACATATCTCACATCAGAAGAGAGAACAGAAAGGGATACAAGGCAGGAGCTCTTCGTCACGCGATGAAGCTTATAAAAGGTAACTTTGTTGCAATTTTTGATGCAGACTTTATTCCCCCCTCTTGGTTTCTGAAAAGAGCCATACCATATTTTTGCAAACCTGAAATTGGTCTTATTCAATGCAGGTGGGGTCATGTAAATGAAAAATATTCAGCACTCACACAAGCACAAGCGCTCAGCCTAGACTTTCATTTCCTAATCGAACAGAAGGCAAAAAGTAACTCTCATCTTTACATGAGCTTTAACGGAACGGCCGGAATATGGAGAAAAGAATGTATTGAAGATGCGGGAGGATGGCACACAGCCACACTTGTGGAAGATTTAGATCTTAGTTATAGGGCCCAAATGAAGGGCTGGAAATGTATTTTCTTATCTGATCTTGTTGTTGATGCGGAATTGCCAGTTCAAATGAATGCGGCAAAGAGACAACAGTTTAGGTGGGCAAAAGGATCTATTCAATGCGCAATAAAACTACTTGGTGATATTGCAATTAAAAAAATGTCGTTTGATACCAAGATTCGGGCATTTGTGCAGTTGACAAGACATATTGTCCATCCTCTAATGCTTATTCAATTTCTTATATTACCCATTCTGTTGGCCGCAAAAATGAACCTCTATGTGGTTAGTACCTTGCCGATGATAACCATAATTGCATACCTTGCCATGGGGCCAATCGCTTACATAATGGTAATCCGTACGCTTTGGGAGAAGAGCTGGAAATCCAAAGCCCTGGCTTATCTTTATCTTGTGATTTATTCTGCAGGTATGTCAGTAAATAATACAGTAGCAGTCTTTGATGCATTGATAGGAAAGAAAAACGAATTCCTTAGGACACCAAAGTATGGAATTGTCAAAAAGACAGACGATTGGAGAGACAAAGCATACAATTTACCATTTACCAAAACTACTCTTCTTGAAATATTCTTTGGGGTTTATGGCATATTGGGAATATTTATCGCAATTTTTTCAGGGAATCCTGTATTTGTACCACTTATTGCCATACAAGCGCTAGGATTCTTTTGCATTTCATATCTTAGCATATCTCATACAACATTTAAAAAGAACAAACCGCGCACGTTACACAGCATATCAAAGGCAGAGAAGATGGCAAATTCATACTATAAACTATCAATGGTTGGCATAGTTGGGGTCATTGCGTTTGGAGCCTTTATGGCCTATCATGGATACCAGGACACAGTTTATCCGCTGGACCAGTCAAGGGGACTTTTAGATAGAATTGCAGCAAGTTCTGATCCACAATCAATCAATACAGATCTTAAAACCATAAAACTTCTCCTACCAAAAGATGGCAACCCGGTCTGGATTTTTCCAACTGAAACAACAGACTTTGGACGCATTCAGCGTGACCTTGATACCATGATATCTAGCATAAACAAAATTGCAGGCGTTTCACCTGATGATTCATCATTCCACACCGGAATGCTTGATGTTCATCAAAGAGCCATCGTGTTACGATTGAACCTTACGGATGCGACCCCATACATGTATGTCAGTTTTTCAAATATTCTCTTTAGCTCAGTTTGGGTAGCGGCAATAATGGGCATTTTTGCTCTTCTGAAGAGAAAGAAAGAGCACCTAAAATCCTATGAAAGGTCTGATGAAATTTAAGGTACGTTGAGCTCGTTCCTTACTTCGTCTACTGCCCTAATTCCAAATAAATCTCGAACCTGCTCTATTCTGATAGACTCCTTTACCAAGTCACGACCAAGCTGCGTTATTAAAAGTCTAAATACATCAGTAAACCGAATCTCCCATCTATCCGCGCAATCTAAAATTTTGCTTATGCTCCACTGCTTTACTTCTTGTGGAAGTGGTATCTTTTTCTCCGATTCAATAGAAAGTCGATCAAAGAGGTTTACCATCTCTACAGTCTGAGAAATCATCTTGTCAAGATCATCCAGAGTACCATATTTTGATTCTGAATGCATACGTACAGTTGATTGAAATTCTGCCAAACGTAATAGACCTATTACTTCCCTTGACGTGTTCTGTGAAGTCTTGTGAGTTATACTTCGTATTTCTTGGAGCTCCTGATGGATCTCATGTGTTTTTTTATGGAATTCGGAGGTTGCCCCCACATTCCTATTTAGCATTTCTGTTAATTCTGATACCTTTTCGTCAATCTCTTTTGTCTTTCCCATCACGTTTTCCTTGAAATTAGAAAACTCGAGTCCAACATTTCTGATGTCTGTGCTAAAAGTCTCCAGCGCATCAGTCTTCCTAACAAGCGCTCCAAGCTCAATTCCGACATCTCGTATATCATTACTCATATTTGCAAGTGATTCTGTCTTTGATGCGACTGTCTTGATCTCATCTCGAATTTTTTCTGTTTTATCAGATACATGCATGATCATTTTAGTATTGTTTCTTATCGAATCCAGACTATCGGCAACACTTTGCATTATTTTATTCACATCAGGTAAGGACTCTTGTTTTTCCTGAATCTTACTTACCTGGTGTTGCAAACGTTGAGTTTGTTCGTTGACCTTAGATATCAGATTTGAATGGGTCTTCACTTGACCGAGTCCAGAAAAGAGTTTCTGAGTGTCTTCTTCCAAAATATTTATCTGTCTTGCGTTCCGTTGTATTGCTTCTAAAGACGATGTAACTGCATCTATCATATTTTTAAGCGAAATCAGAATCTTTTGATTGTCCGCAAAGATCTTCGACATTGATTTTACTTCATTAGCAAGAACCTTTGTTGTCTCAGATATCGAGGTCATTTTTTTTAAGACATCACGATTTGGATCTCGCTTTTTTGAACCTTGTGCCGAACCAGTAGAACGATTTGATTGCTTGGTCACTTGAAAATAGAATAAAGGTAGCCGATAAAAAAGTTCGTTTTTAGATTCACTCTTTTATCAAAAAATGAGAGGAAATTAGTTGTTGACCACTTTGGGATCGTGAAGGATTTCATGAAATGTTTTCTGAATTAATCCATTTTCGGTCTCCACAAATTGTTTTGTACAGTATTCACAATTCAGCATAAATTACGGTACTATACGGTACTATTAATAATCAGGTAACTGTGAAATGACCTTGTCAGATTTTAGCAGTCAGATACCCCAAGTATAATTCCTCATGAATTTCAGTTATACTCAATCATCATTCTGCTTATGCATTTACAACATAAACTCCCCTTATATACGCCTCAAATTCTAAAGGTAAGAAATTTTCACCAAATTGTTGCTTCAGGCGACGTGGGGTTTTAAATAAAATTTCAAGGGATGTGCTTGCATGAGGGACAGTATTGTTGAGAGGATATCATCTGCAGGACCAAGCGGGATAAAAAAGACTGACTTGAAGAGAGTCGTTGGGAAAGGCTGTGATGATATTATCCAAGAACTTCTTGATAAAGAAGAAATAATTGTAGATAAAAAAGGTTCAGCATATTTTGTATGGACCAAGAAAAACTATCTCACACATCTCTCACAAAAAGATCCTAAATTCAAAATTGTTTTGAACATGATAAACAGCATCAATCAAACCGATACAGTGAATGAACATACCAACAGTCAGCATGGCGCACAAACAACAGTATTATTACAAGGCTACACCGATGCTAATGTAGGCTTTGAAAAAGAATTCAATCAATGCCTATCAGAATCAGCGACCTCAATTGGCTGGGCACCATTTTCACAAATTAGAAAGAAGATATGTGAATCCCATAATATCTCAAGAGAAAGGTTCTATTCCTTGGCCTCAGACCTTGTTGAAACGCATCGAGAAAAATACGAGGTATCGACAGGTGGCGAAGAGGGATTGTTACTACGCGGTTTGGTACACGGTTTTGTGAGGAATGTATAATGTATGCATATGAGTTAGAAAGCAATCCGTTTCCAAGCAGTCCCACACCAACGGAACAGGATGCAAGGGTACTTGGAGGAAAAAGACACAAGGAAGCCAAGTCTGCGATATTGGACTGTCTGAAGGAATTATCAGAAAAAGTGGCCAATCGAGACTCAAACGAAGGAGATTTCAGAGTAATTACCCTAATTCAAGATGTTGGATCTGGAAAGACTCACCTGGCATTACATGTAAGGCACCTGCAAGGAAGACACAACACTGTATCGACATTCGTTGATCTGTCCACAATATCGCCTAAAACTATGTCAAGCCTCTATGGTGCAATGATTAAAGGATTTGAAAATGACTTTTTTGTACAGCTAAGAAAGAACCTTCTCGAATACATTCGAGATAGAGCTGAGCAGGGTGATAAATCCGCCAAAAAAGCCCTAGATTATGCCTTTATAGATAAACTGTCTGGCGTTACTATCAGACAAAAAGCTGAAGAGATTATCCTAGGAAAAAAATCAATATCCGAAGAGGAGCTAAAAAAATTTCTCTTGCAATGGTTTAATCATTATGAATCGACTGTCATTAGAAATATGATAATGAATTCATTTGACTCTGTAGAAAACCTAGAGGAACTACTGGGAAGAATGGCCGCTATCTCAAAACTAACACACAGATTCCTCAACAGGATTGTACTTTACGAAGTAGATGAGTTTGACGGAAACAAGGAATCCATAGAATTTGTAAAAGCAATAATAAATGCTCATTTGCCAGCTTCCGTGCTTTTGCTTATATCAACTCCATCAGGCTATGCTGAAGTACAAAGAATCAATCCATCAGTTTTTGACAGGCTGGAAAAGGCAAACTACAAGATAGATCTTGCCGGGTCCAATTCTGTAGAAGAACTCTCTGAAATTGTCCTAGAATACATAAAACATAATGACAAAAAGCAAAAATTCAAGGAAAAGGCGCCAGAAGAACTAGCAGAAAAGATTTGTGTTCTTTATGACGAATTTCCTGACTTTAGAAACGTTCGTTCAATTATTAACATTCTTTATCATGCCATGGAAAAATCAGAAGAACTTAACCTAGAAAAAATCGACGAGACAGCAATTGATGAAACAATAAAGCACGCATATCCGGGTCTCAAGGTAAGAGGTAGCATAATGGACGTTCCTATATCTGATTTTATTAAAATTAGAAGAAATTGCAATGGCGAGTCAACCGAATCGCAACTAAAAAAAGCCGTTGCAAACCTAGTAAATTTTGCTCATGAAATGGGAAACATCGCAAAACTCGAAAGTCAAAATCTTCCTCTTGATGTGATATATCAAGATCCCTACGGAGCAAAAGTTGGCATAGCAGTTGTAATGAACCCAAACCACTCAAAGAACTTTGAAGAAATCGCAAATGTATCCAAATCATCAGCGTTTGTGGATAAACTGGTAATTCTTACAAACACGAATATCCCAAGCTCAGACTCGACTACAATAGTTAATGTAGACAAATCCAAGATGGTTGACCTAATTTACTTTGACAACAAATACAATGAACATAAGATAGCAAACCTAGATAACGAAAAAGCTAAGATGCTAGCAAAAACTGTTAGTATTATCTAAGCTGACAACTCTTTTAACACCAAAAAGTATAGAAATACTTCCTTTTCATTTCATAACACACTATTTTTAAGCGAAAAACCCCCTCTGATAATATGGGAGAGTTTTTTTTAGGGTTAGGATTTCTTAACACTCCAAAACAGGATTTCATAACTGATCTTGCAATAATAATGATTTTGGCCGCAATAGTTACCTTGGCCTTTTTCAAAATGCGGCAGCCGCTCATCATAGGTTATCTTTTTGCTGGAATGCTTTTGGGACCGCTTTCCCCAATTTGGACTTCCTTTCTGCCAGCATCACTTGAACCATCTTCACAAGTTGGTAAAATAGGCATACTTTCAGATTTGTCTGTTCTTAATGTTTTTGCAGACATAGGAATAATTTTACTGCTATTTGTAATTGGGATAGAATTTCCTATTGCTAAAATAAAATCAATAGGAAAGGTAGCAGCATGTATAGCCTCGATTGAGCTCTTTAGTGCGTTAACAATTATATTTTTGATCGGAATCGGATTCGGATTAAAATTCATGGATTCGCTTTTTCTTGCTGCAGCGCTTTCCATTAGCAGTACAGCTATAACAATAAAAATTCTTGAAGACATGGGTAAGATAAAAAAGGAATCCTCTATACTTGTTCTAGGAATACTAATAGTAGAAGATATTATTGCAGTTATTCTAATTGCTTCTTTGCAGTCTGTTGCATTAGTTGGTTCTGTATCCTACGAAAATGTGCTGGTGATAAGTGGAACCGCGGCTGCATTGATAGTTGGAACCCTGACTATCGGGGCAAGAATAATACCTCGATTAATAGACAAAGTCTCAAGTGTTGAACACAAGGAAATATTGTTACTTTCTGTCTTAGGCCTTTGTTTTGGATATTCATTACTTGCTAATTTGGTAGGGTTGTCGGTTGGAATTGGAGCATTTCTTGCTGGTGTTCTGGTAGCAGAATCAAAATCTTCTGAGGTTTCAAAAATTCTTGCAAGCCCTATAAAGGACATGTTTGTAGCAATCTTTTTTGTTTCTGTGGGCGCACTTATGGACGTAAGTCAGATAAGAAACTACATAGGTATAGCGCTGGTTTTCATAGTAGTATCCATTGTTGTAAAATTCGGAGGAACTATGCTGGGAGGATTTCTTTTCAGGCAGGGTACCATTAAGACGATTCGTTCCTCACTTGCACTATCCCCAAGGGGTGAGTTTTCAATTGTTATAGTAAAAGTTGGAGTAGATATGGGAGCGGTAAGCTCATTTTTGTTTCCCCTTATTGGAATTATATCTATAATTACTGCATTTATCACGCCATTTGTAATCAGAACTGGAGATCAGATAATACTAAAAAGATCAAAGGAACTAGAACAGTGACAAACGACGAGCTGGAAAGACTCCTAAATAACGTTCACAAAGAGGTTACTATATTTGATTATGAAGGCACAAAAGTCCCATGCATAATTTTTGAGGAAAAAAAGTTTGATGATATAATGAAAACAGTAGCCGGCAAGCCAATCTCTGTTGAAACAAACCTGAATATACTTCAAGACGGAAAGGGTCATGTCTTTGTTGAAATCTCACTTTGCTTTTCATTGAAAGGAATTAGCGAAAAGGTGATTCTTTATGCCAATGAATCGTTGGAATTCTTTGAGTCTCTTGCAGCAACCTCAATGCTTGCAATCTCTTCCCCGCATTCGGAGTATGGAAGATCTAATGTATTCATGATTCAATTGCCAAAACCTGAGAGGGCAGTGCAGGCACTAGAAATTATAAAGAAAGGATTCCAAAGATAGTGTATGCGGTTGCCGGGATTTGAACCCGGGTCGCGGAATTGGCAATCCCGCATATTAACCAAGCTGTACTACAACCGCTTAAACGATTTAGAAAAACCTAGTCTATTAAAGCGTACTGATTAGCAACACCATTTTTAATCTAGATCAAGTTAGGTAAAATGTGGATCCTAAACTGAAAGAGAAGATAAATCAGAAGATAAAGGAAGTTGAAGAAAATTCTGATGAAATTTTTAAAATAGCAAAATCTCTTGACAAATTAAGAACACACTCTGACTCGTTTAGTTATGGAATATTTATTGGAAGAATTTACAATTCATTTTATTACCAATGCAGACGGATTTTAAAACGCAATCCGACAAAAGAAGAATTTCTAGAATTCTTAGATATTTTGCACAAACGACAAAAAGAAATTCTTAATTCACTTAGCTAAGCCGTGACTGTTTTTAGTGGAATCACTTTAATTGTAGGCGTAACTGGTAACTTTACACTGGCTCCGTGAAGCGCCTTTTTTGCAACTTCAAGATGTTCTTTTTTCACGTATACTTCCAAAATGCACTGGTCTTTCCTGACTCGCGCTGCTAGGCTTACGGCCTTTCCGAAAGCACCTCGCATGCCTTCTTGAAGTCTGTCTGCCCCAGCGGTAGCAATCATCTTATTCTCTCTTAGCAAAACATGTGGGTATATTCTCAACATCGAAAAATAGCCAGTCTCTCCAGCCACAGTCTCTATTGCCTTGTTTGCAGAGAGCCTTGCTGACTCTATTGCCTCATGTCTTATCTGGGCTTTCTCATTTGAACAGAGTTGTACGCAGTAGTCATAATCGGCCCTCTGTCCACTGGCAAATTTTGCAATTTTTATTTGAGGTTTACCCTTGATGTACTGCTTTCTTGTATACGGTTGACCATTGCCAGTACGATAATTCGCGCCGTGCATAACAACACTTTTGCTTGCTTATTAAAAACCCATATTTTAACGGTGACATTGTTTCACAATATTTTGTTCATGTGAATCATCAAAATAACATTAAAGACAAACTCGGTGAAGCTCAAGTTTTGGTATTGAAGTATTGTGAGGCCTTTTCTATGGTGTCTACCTCAATAACCTTCATGCCATATTTTTCTTCCATTATTGGTGATAACGGCTTTTCTTCAAGCGTGCATGATCTGTATATGAATACGCCACTCCTCTTTTCATCACAAGACTGGACATGAGCTAGTGCTTGTCCGTTGGGTACTAGAAAAATTTTGGCTCCATATTTTCCAGCAGCATCTGCCTTTTCTGCAACACCGCCAACTCTGCCAATTGTTCCATCTGGAAGTATCGTACCAGTTATCAATACTTTGTCGTCTATTTGTTTACCTGAAAGATCAGATGTAAGGAGTGCTGTCATTGCCGCACCTGCACTTGGTCCATCTACTGCTTGTAATTCCTGATTATTCTTGGATGAAATGGAAAAAATAACATCCTTATTAGACAAATCAACGCCGGAGATTTTTTGTGCCACTTTGATGGCAGTTTTTGCTGATGTCTGAAAATCTACCCCTGTTGGAACCTCTGTGTTTACCAAGGCTAATCCAGTGCCATCGCGAACATCTACTGTAATCTTCATCACAGTGCCTTCGTAGGTAGTTGTTTCAAAAAAACCATCATTTACCAGCACCGGTCTTACCGCAACAGCGGTTATCGATTCGGTAGAACTAGATACGCCCTTGCTTTGGCTAGGTATAGATGTCTGCTCACGGCCGACGGTTGTCTGATCATTCTTTTCTGGAACTGTAGCCTTGGATAGTTTTTCTGCCAGATCATTATTTTGTTGCTTATAATTTTCCAGTGTTTGTTGCAGTTCTTGTGTTTTCTGATATAGTTCGTTATTTTGTTGTTTTAGATTTTCTGATGTTTTTTCCAATGAATGTATGCTTTGATACAGGCTATAATTTGCAAAAATTGAGATTGCTATAACTGCTATTAGCGTATATATTATTGCGCGCGAAACCATGAGGTTAATGGGCTAGAACGTTTAATATTTTTTGAGAAATTTTCAACTGACGAAATTTAGTTAATTAGCTTTCTATTTATACTGTGACAAAAACTGTAACCACTTACGCATAATAGACAACCAACATCGACTCTAATCTTATATTGTCATTAATCTCTATTCTGTAACCATCATGTCAGACATTGACTTTCAAGTAGAGGGAATACTTGAAAAGGATCATGTTTTGATTCCAGATAAAAACATGCAGAATAGCCTAGAACAGAAAGGTTATGGCGAGATAATTAAAAAAAATTTTTTCCTAAAGCCATTTGAATCCCTATACCTTTTGTACACAAACAAACTCAAACTTGTAAAGGGAAAACAAAGAATAAATTTTGATTCTATGATGCAAGAATGCATAAAGTTTGACAGTGACGCATTAACCAAATTTCTTATTTATCGTGATTTAAGATCTCGAGGATATGTTGCAAAGGATGGATTTGGATTTGGCCCCGATTTTCGGGTGTATGAGAGAGGTCAGTTTGGAGAAAAAGCTGCAAAGTATGTGGTGTTTGGATTAAACGAAGGAAGGAGACAAAAAATGGGTCTACTTCAAAAACAAATAGAACAAATAACTACTATGGGAAAGGAACCAGTTATTGCCGTAATAGAGAGACGGGGAGAAGTTATTTACTACAAAATTTCAAGGATTAAATTTCTTGAAAACAAAGACCAGCTTGGTTCCTCAGCAATAGAATTCTAGCCCTATCTTAAAATATTGTGGCATATCTCTCATTTCTGTGAAATTCAAGGAGGTATACTGTTATAATTGTAAAAAAAGCTTGGGTAGATACAATGAAAAATATTTTTCTGATTTAAAAATGGCAGAGATAATAAAAGCAAATCATGCATCGCATGTTCACGAGGGTCATCAGATAGTTATAAAAAACATTACAACAGAAGCCACAAGTTAATTTGTAAATTTTGATTACTTTATCCCTTTTGATACATGAAATATTTAATTAGTAAACAATTAGCGATCCAAGCAGGCATGTACAAAACTTTTCTCATTGGATCATTCATATCCATCTTGATTTTTGCGAATTCTGCGTATGCCACCTTTGGGGACATTACACTCACTCCTCCCAAGATTGTTAACTTAAGTGGGAAGGAAATGAACGTAATCAAAGTAGATTCACCCATAGGTTTTTCCTCCATTCTTACAAATCATGCTTTCTCTGAGCGCAAATTCACCTACATTGTTCAAATATTGAGTAAGGAAAGAGGAACGGAATATCTTGAGGGACTATCTGCGAGTATTTATCCTGGTCAGTCCTTTACTGCCTCACAATATTGGATTCCAAAGGAAGCAGGACAATACACTGTTCAGATATTTGTATGGGATAGCTTAGCGTCTGCCATACCACTTACGAAGGTAATTCAGACTCAAATTACTATTAGCAACTAAACTCTAATAATTTTAAAAATTTATGACGCAATTATAAAATTTAAATTTTTAGTATGAATGATTAGTACAGCTTAACTATCATTGTCATTTTCGGATTCTAATGCCAGATGAATCATGCAGAATTTGTGGGAATCTGCTTATACCCTGTTCATTATGCCCAGGATGTAGAAAGGTGATGCAGAGAATATGTAAGATTTGTGGAAGAAAAACTGACGAGCAGTTTCACAACAGCTGTTTGTATGTAGAGTCAATCCAAACACGGGGTGGAACGAGTATCGAAGTCTTACCCACACATAAAGACGACAGAAAGGTTAGGGATAAAAACAAAACTCCTGCTCGAGAAAAACGTACTTTGTATCATTCGTTATTAGTTTTTTGCATGATTGGGCTTTTCCTGTTTGTGTATTCAAGCTATCTTGTTACGGGCGGAAACGTAGTTGACAGTGATAGGATCAGCTCAATTAGTATTCTAAAGGAACCGACCCATTATACTAGCAATCAAGAGAATCCATTCTACGAAAATTGTCTTGGATCTGGAACTGGCAAAACTCTAACCGTTACATGCCCAAATGAGAAAGGTTATGTTTACAAGGCTGTTTTGGATATGCCTAAAGAGCTTGGTATAAAATTCTCAAATACTATCTTTGCTATACGAGGTATCTCACTGAGTGAAAAGAGTGATGGTTCTGTGGTCTTGGAATATCAGAAAAGCTCGTATACAACCAGATTCTTAAAAAGCGAAATGAATCTAGGAAAATAGGCAAAGTTCGCAATCGCACTGTTCTTGCTCACTGTTTTTGGCAAGGCACTTTGCATGTTGACCGGCCTGGCACTGGATGCAGATAATGTTACTACTTGTGAGCTTTTCCGAATCCTCGCTGGTCTCAAACTTGAAACCGTCTCTTGGCCCTACCATTATACCATATATGTAATCACTTTACCATTATTTCTACTTCGCCATACTATTATGAGAAGGCATATGAAAATTTAGTCGAGGATCTTACCAACAGTCTTCCGAAACTCAATCAAAACTATTAACTGGTGTTGGATTGAAGTGACTTTTGAAAAAATAATTTGAAAATAATATGCTCCCGCCGGGATTTGAACCCGGGATCACCGCCTTGAGAGGGCGGTATGCTTAGCCGGACTACACCACAGGAGCTTGTTAAAAGCCATAAAGAATAGCAATTTAAAGCAATGTTTTGCCAATGCATGAATTTGTAAACTTTAGCAGCTTGGATACTTTATAGCAGAAAATAAAATGAAATTTTTGTGGATCTAAAAGCTTTAACAGAAAAAATGTCATTGTCAAATTATCCCGTGGGCTTGGGCGGTTGTCACGCAAATGGAATCAATTACAAATGTTGTGAGTATAACATTACAGTATTTGATGATAAAAAAGGAGAATCTGTGCACGAAGTTGAAGGTGAGATGATCAAAATTCACCACGGTTCGTTTTCCGAAACCAATCCCACGATTCTAAAACAATTGGAAAACCTCCAAATTTTATCAGATAACCAGTGGAAGCTTAGGATATTCTTATCAGAGATTAAAGCAAAGCAAGAAAAGATCTCAAAATCCTACACACAAAGTTGCCTTGTCGATGCAGGAATCTACGCAACAAGGGCTAGAGAAGGAATCAAGGCCGCAGATCCGCTTGCGCCTTTATGGCTAAAATGTGGTGCATTTTTTCTTGCTGACGCTATATCATCAATAAATTCAAGGCGACCAAGCCCCACACATATGCTGGAATCTATCCGTGGCTTTGAAAAAAATAGAATAAACGAAAACTTTGCGATCGTTCACCAATGTCTTGGAATAGAGAGGGCTACCACATCGCTCCTTCCTAGAATGGTAAAGTCTACCATAGGTTTTTCTGATATTGTGGAGGCAAACGGTCATTCAAAAATTATAGAAGCAAAATACGATTACCTCGTTGAACACTCACTACTGTCTGATTGCTATTTCTACCTTGGATACACAAATCGAAATAATATAATCAAAATCAAAGACAATTTACACCGCAGCTTGGAATTTATCCACATTCTCCGTGTGGCACTTGACATCGAAAGTGACTCTTTACTTATTGAAAGTCAATCCATAAATCTTCTAAAAACTGTGAACGATCTTCTTTCAATAATGAAAAATTAGCATCTATAACGCCGTTTTTGATATTGTCATTTTTTGACAAACTTTAAAACTAGGTAGGAGATCCTTGATTCTATGACAGATGCATCATGTGGATGTGGATCTCCTACAGGAACAGAAAGCATTTGTGACTGTGAGGAACAAGGAGAATGTTATTGCGATTCAACTTGTGAATGTTCAGCTAAAGTTTGTAGAGCTACCGTAAAACAGTACAAATAGATATTAGCAGCCTCCTTTCTTTTCTTTTTCAGAATATTCTTACATCTTATTATTCAGTTTCTTCTTCAAAGCCCCAACTCTTTACCAACTCTTTTTGGAATTTATCTACCTGCTTTTCGTTGAGGCGATCTCCACAATTTTTGTGTGTCGGGACAACAGTCATTCCGTCCATCTTGAATTCAACTTCATACACGTGAACCTTATTACATTCACACATGGTCGAGATAATATTCTGCCGCTATATTTGCTTATTTGAAAGATTTAACTATTAGATTTTTGCTATATAGTTTCTTGAAAAAATATTTCATTTTGATTCTTTTTGCAATTTTGCTTATTGCTCCAATAGGAATGAGAGCTGCTTCTGCAGGAGAAACTTGGTATGTGGGCAAGGGAATGAAGATAGGAGATTACTTTAGATACAATCTTTGTCAAGTTGATTACAAATCATGTACGCAATTTGAGATGGACTTTTGGGTTGAAGGAAAAACAGACCAGGGCTATAAGGTTCAAGTTCTTGTAATCGATGGTAACAAGGTGGTTAGGGGAAACATGGAAGTAGGTAAAGTAGCACCAGAACCAATTGGCTTTAGCAAGGATATGGCTCCATATGCATCTGCGTATAAATCAAGTTTAGTTTGGCTTTCAGGTTTTGCAACCATATTAGATCCAAAGGACTTTGATGCACCGGCTTGGGGTAAGATTGGATCTATTGGTGGTATGCCGGTGGGTCCAACGGGTGTGAAAGAAACAGTGACCGTTCCGGCTGGTGCTTTTGAGACTTATGTGATTGGCTGGCACAAGTCTTCAGACAACAAGATATGGGTTAAGCCAGGCTTTCCATTTCCAGTCAAGGCACTTACCTTTGTTGATGTTTCTGCTGGAACAATTCCTGTGCAGTATCAATTTGAGCTGCTCGAATACGGAAACAGCGCTAGTCCACCAGACTTTCTAGAAAAGGCTACAACTCCAATAACTCCAGAAGGAAATTGTCCTCCTGACGATTCATTTGTTAGCGGTACAAAAGCTCTTGACACCCACAGCATGATTGTACAGTTCAGGTATGCCCCAAAGAATCCACGCTCTGGTTGTACAATAACATGGAGTTTGGAATTTACCAAGAGCTTCGATCCCAACCAGTTTGAATCGGATGTTCATTACGACATATTTGTTGTAGATGAGAATGATAAGGTTCTAAGGTCATTTGCACAAGATGAAGGTAAAGAATTCTTGTATGCACCTGTTGGAAAGGAGTCTAGAACAATGGACGTTAAGGAATCAGCAGGAACTGCTCATTATGTTCTGGTAGTTTATGGCACAGGTCCACAAGGTTCTCCACCAGATACATCAAAAAGCGGCAGGCTCAATTTCGATATTGATGTAGTTATTCCGGAATTTCCGGCTGGCGTCATCATAGTAATGGCAATAGTTGTTGCTATGACCCTTGCTCTTACTAGATTCAAAACCAGTATACCTAGTTTTAAATTTTAGAGCAATTCATAGTAGCTGGCATAAATGATTAGTAAGGTAAAGCTTGGCCTATTTCTTGTGATGATTGGAGCAGCAGTAATTGGAGTGTTGTGGAACCCTATCTTTGTTGGACTGCCAGGTGGGGAAGAAAAAATTGTTCCACGTGAAGCAAGTAAGTGGCATATTGGAAAGGGAGTAGAATATAATCCAACGATGCAGTACTTGGTAACTACAGATAAAATGGCATTTTCTGCAAAGCTAGAATTCTTTACTGATCCGAATTCAAGGGAGATGCTATCAGTAGAGATTAATGATCCAAACGTAAAAGCAAAGACTACTCAGACAATCCTAATTGGGCCTGGATTTACTTTTGATAACATTTCTGATGAATTCAAACCATACTTTACCACATTGGACCAGACAATTTTTTCAATAAGGGATCTTGCCCTTGAAGATAAATATCTTGTTACAAAAGCTGTGTGGGGAAGAACGTTTGTAGGTCAAGTAGCAAAAGAAATATCAATTACAAATCACGGCAAGACCTCATTTGCTTTTGGCTCAGCTAATGCCTATACAATTTCTTATACGATTGGTGAAAAAGAAAACAGGATCTGGGTCGTTGACAATCTTCCTTTGCCGGTTAAGGCAGAAATATATGACATAGATGGAAAACTGCAATATTCTTATGAGCTTACCTCGCTTGCCGCCCCTTCTACTCCGGGTTTAAGCTGATAACAATTCTCAAAAAGCCAGTCACAATATTGTTTTACCTTTTGGTCGAATTTGCACCAGACATGAAGTGAGTGGGGGAGTATGTCGATTCTTCCGAAATCAAAAAAGACCTTTACGCCTTCTTTTCCTTCATACATGTAGGCGTCCTCGACTTTGATATCTCCAAAGATTTCTTTTGCCTTTGATTTTATCAAATCCCTTTTAATCGGGAAAACCTTTTTGGTCTTGTCTATTACCATACTAAGATTTTCTGTTCCATAAGAGTCAAAATCATTAATCTTGTCCTTTTGAGGAAAGTTCAACGTCAGAACCATATTGTATCTTTTTCCGGCTCTTGTTGCAATTTCAGTTATTTTGGTAAATGCAAGACCGGGATTTGTTTTTAAAAGGAAACGAATCTGTGGCATGTTAGATCTTAACTCTTTTTGTAGATCTTCTGTCAGATGTGTAAAGCTCACAAATTAAAGTTCAGAATTTTTGAATATATCTATTAGGGTACCCTTTTTTTACCATAGAACCTGTTTGATTATCATGCTGCCACTAGACAAGGATGGTGTTCCATACGATGAAGGTGCAGAAAGGGCAAGTAGCGTTGAGGATTACAAGGTAACCTGCATGCAGTTCATAAATGACATAAGTAGCGACTATCTTGCATGGGTAGATTATTACAAACTTCCACCCGATGAAGATAAAAGAAGACACGATAGAATCTTGGCTACCGTAGAAAGAACAAACGAATGGATTGCAAAAGTTGCTACCACAATAAAAGGTGTAGATGTAGCAATGAATGATGGAATACAAAAAATGGCCGAAAGCACTGCAGGTTATCCTTTTCAAATAGGAGTGTTTGTTAACAAAACCTCAGCTTACACACAAGCCAAAGCAGGAATCATAGATGTTAACATAAAATCAGTTGGTAGAGAGGGTCGCAGAGTTAAACTTGGATGGCATCAGAAAAATCAACGTTTTTTGATAAATTCAACTGTCAAGGATATTACAATAGATGAATCTAACATAGTAGAAGGACAAGAATTTGATACGCTTGACATTAACCTGAAGATGAACGCGCAAGCATGCCAGCCCCGTGATCTGATATCCTTTACAATCATAGCTGTAGAGGTTAAAGATGGTGAGGAAACAGAGAGTAGAGGAGTTACCACAATCATTCACATAACGTAACCTGCAAGACAAACCTGGACTCTTCTGATCTTTTGTCAGAATACTTTAGCTCTGAAATTTTTTTTGCAAGTTTTTTGTCTGAAACAAGCATTGCCTTTCCAGAAAATTTCTGTTCATTATATTTGATTTTTACATCGGGATTAGAAATTGCATTTTTCAACCAATCGCTGTTAGGATTTCGCCTGGAAAAATATATTTTATTATTATAATAAACAGCCCTTAACTCCACAGCATGCAGTCTTCCGGTCTTTCTGCCCTTGGTAATCAGTACAGCTTTGAATGCTTGCCCATCTGGCATCATGGGTTTTGGTCTTGTTATAAAGAATTTAACCCCTTGGATTGAAAACTCTGATACCTTGTTCAATAAACCAAAAAAAAGAGTGCCTGTCATGGCAACCCATCTTGAAGGAATGACAGGAAGTCAATCCACTGCGGATGAGTTTAGAGGAAAGAAAGTAGTTGATAGAGAAGGAATCCAATACGGAAAGGTAAAACACATTCATATCAATTCAGAGACCTTGGAAGTTTCTGGAATAACAGTCCACGAAGGATTTCACAAAGACTACTATCTATCGCGTGACTACATAGACAAATTTACCGAAGAGTCTGTCTTGCTTGGAACACCACCTGTTAGACGTGATTCGGCAGTAGTTGATATTGATGGTCACAAGATGGGCAAGATAAAGAAACTGCACAGAAACCTTGACACCAATGAGCTCGAATCAATCGAGGTCTCAACAGGACTGCTACATTCGCAGGTATTTTCAAAAAATGAGATCTGGGGCGTGGGAGAAAAGGTAATCCTAAGGCTTCCAAAAGACCAGTACAAAAAATCAGACTAGTTTTTTATTCATTTTTCATGTGTTAGCAATTTATAGCGCACAGGATGTCTTTTCATTATTGTACACTATAGAGACCAGATCGCTTTCGAAGATTTACGGCAGAGAATTAAAGGCAGTTGATGAAATATCCATAAAAGTAGAAGATAGGGAGATCTTTGGATTTTTAGGACCAAACGGAGCAGGAAAGAGCACGACAATAATGATTCTGACAACATTACTAAAACCGACATCAGGCAAGGCATACGTTGCAGGTTTTGACGTAGTAGCTCAGGCAAAAAAAGTAAGACAAAACATAGGTTATGTGCAACAAGAAACTACTGTAGACGAATATCTTACTGGAAGAGAAAACCTTGAGCTACAAGCTAGGCTAAATCATATACCAAAGGATTTGATGAAAAACAGAATTGATGAAATCCTAAACATAGTCGAACTATCAGACAGACAACGTGATGAAGTGGCCACATATTCGGGTGGTATGCGAAAGCGGCTTGATATCGCGGGAGGGCTCTTGCACAGACCAAAGGTTCTTTTTTTGGATGAACCAACACTGGGACTGGACATCCAGACTAGATACAAGATTTGGGAGTATATTAAAAAAATTCAC
>JACQFM010000108.1 GCA_016200035.1 Nitrososphaerota archaeon | reverse complement strand
TTGCTAGAGCTTAAAATCCAATGGTGACAAATCCAAAGTTTTCACGCGTTGTCCTGTTTGAACTCATATTATAGTCATAAATTATTTTTGAATATTCGAGAAGGATTTCTTTCATTGTGCCTATAGATTTTGAAAGATAGAAGCCTGGACAATCACCTGTGAATTGAAAAGTTGCATGTACTCTTGCTCTACCTCTTTCATTTTCCAGCCAAGAAGAAAATGGATATAGAAAACAAACTCCAGGTCTGGCCGGATGAAGGCCACAATACCCTTTTTCATCCAGAAATCTGCATGATATATGGGTGCCGTCTTCTTCTATCGACTCGTCCTTTTTTCGTTTTAGATTAATCATGGTCATTGTCGTGGCTGAATTGTCCGAAGGTCCCTTTTCCTGCCACGTAGCAATGTTGGTTTCATTTTTTATAAAATCTGATACCTTTTGATATTTCAAGCGCGTGCTAATTGTCACTAGATCATTTGATGTAAGTGGCAGCCTTCCTTGTCTGTTACAACAGTTATGACAATCAGGCCAGTAGCACTTCCATAATATGTAAGAGTCATCATTGGTAAGATAAGGAATGTGAAAGATAACATCTCTTACTTTTATGGCGAAATCCGTAACATCACTACGATTGCCTAAAATGAAATTTTTTATGATTGGGTCCACAAACCAATCATTTGACAAAAGATTAAGAGATTCTTCAAGTTCTTGACTCATCAAGTAATAAGTTATAATCTGAACTTTTGAATGTTATTAATATTGACGGAGAAGGGTAAGTATGCATCTGCGACTGAAAATCGAAGATTTACGTGGGAAAAAGTGATGTGGCCCTTAATTTTGGAGCTAAATAGCGTCAGCTTTACAATGGAACAATATAAGAAGAAGCGAGATGAAATCTGCAAAAAGTTGGAAATTCCTCCGTCAAGAATAGCTGGAGGTTTCGTATCACTCTTGCTAAAGGGAATTCTGTATAAAGAAAATGATCTTTACTCGATACATTACAGACTTATACCATATATGCGATTAAAAGCTGATTGCGATTATGCAACTGCAATACGAGAGACTAGTACCAAATAATTATATTCTCAACCAGTTCAACTCGTTTCGGTAGCCCGATAGTCTAGTGGCCAAACAATTTTGGGTTAAGGATTCCAGGCTCTGGATCTTATGAGAGGAAACCTGGAGACGGCAGTTCGAATCTGCCTCGGGCTACTTATTTTTGATTTAATAAAAATAATTTTATCTAGATGCCATTGCTATTCTTTCAAGTTCATTTTTCTTTTTAACGGAAGGCGCATTCATATCATTACCGGCAGCCAATATCAGATGCTCAGCCAGATTTTCCTCTATTGCCTTTGGATTAGAAAATGACGCATCTCTTACTCCCTCCGCAATGAATCTTAACGCAAGATCTACTCTTCGCAAGGGTGCCACATCAACTGAAACATGATAAACTGTACCACCATAAACTATGCGGGTCGTATCCTCGTTTGGAGCAGAATTTTCAATCGCTCGCACTAAGACTTGAATAGGGTTTTTACCTGTTTTTAGGTGTATTATTTCAAGCGCTGCTTTTACAGTATTGATTGAACGGGTTTTCTTGCCTCCCATTCTGCCAGTATTTTTTGCGTATTTTTTTCCGAAGTGCAACAGCTTGTTTGCAAGCCTTTCTACTATATTGACCTCAGCCTTGTTGAATCTCTTCAGAGCTGAACGCCCAAATGTCAATGGCATTATAGTCTTATTCAGGGAGATGGCATTTTTTAGTCCCAGATCCTTCATCTCGATGTTAGAAAGATCCCATTTTCTAAATAGTAATAGGTTGTTAGTCTCTCCCATTTCTATCTCCTTGGCTTTTCCTTCTTACCGTAAACAAGCTCCTTTAGGGATGTACCGTTTACTTTGAATACCTTCCACCTAACTCCAGGAATATCACCCATAGCGCCACCCATTGACGCTCCCATTCCTTCTACGTGAACTTCATCATGTTCATCAACAAAATTCATTGCACCGTCCTTTGGCAAAAATGCAGTGACAGTCTTACCATTTTTTATGAGTTGAACACGAACACACTTACGTACAGCAGAGTTTGGCTGCTTGGCCTCAATTCCAACTTTTTCTAGAACAATTCCTCGAGCTTGTGGAGCACCACCCAAAGGACTTGCTTTTTTGTCAAGGCCCAAATTCCTTCTTTTATAAGTGCCGATTGACCATCTCTGTTTTTTTCTTTTATCTTTTAAAACTCTGCCAGCAAACAATCCAAGGGGAGACTTTGCCATGCAATCACTCCATTATTTTTTCTGGACTTTGTATGAGTACGCTCGAAATTTGAAAGTATCTTTTGGCAAGAAGTCTTGCCTTTTCAGCATTTCGCCCTTCTCTGCCAACAACTATACCCTTTTTCTTAGGATCGACCATCACTATTGCTTGCATCGAACCATCTAACCTCTTGTTAATTTTTACTTCAGAAACTAGCTTAGGATTCAAGATATTTTTAAGAAACTCGATTGGGTCTTCTGAATATTCAACTAGTTCTACATTTCTTTTTACTACATTTTGCAGATTTCTAATTGTGGTACCTCCCTTTCCAATGGCCAGGCCCATTTTGCCCGGATTTACAACGAATATGACTCTATCAAGTTTTTCATCTTCAATGCAGTCACGAGCTGTTGCACCAGTCACATTTTGAAATAGTGACATTAGTTTAATTTGGTCAGTCGTTAACTTGATTGTCTCCGTCATGTCTATTTGAAACTCGATGCCATTTCGGGCTCATTTAAATCTTGATAAAAAATTGTAGAAAAACAAAACATTTATTGTTGACTCTCCTGCTCCGCTTCCTTCAAAATTGATTTGAGGTTTGCCTCGCTCAATGTTTTGAGAGAAAGCGCGGAGATTCTAAATTGGGTACCACACAGTCTGCCCAACTCAACTGACGAACCTTTGAAATTTATCGTAGACACTTTGGAATTCTTTGCGTTATCTTTTATCTTTTCTAATAGATTCTTTTTTACAGATTCTGACATTACTACAAGTTTCGAATTTTTGATGGAACCAAGCACTTCCTTTGCTCCAAGGATACACTTGTCGTCTTCCATTGAATCCTTGATCATTTTTTCCAAAAGTTTAGCCATGTTCGGTCACTTTCATGTAAAGATCAACAGTACCAGTTCCTACCGGTATGTTTCCACCAACAATTACGTTTTCAGTCACACCTTTTAGCTGTTCAACCTCTCCAGTTAATGCAGCCTCCGCTATTGTTGGAACTGTTATTTCAAATGCTGCTCTTGCCAGTACACTTGTTTTGGTTCCGGCTATTCCATGTCTACCTATTTGCTGCATATAGCCTCTTGAGCACATTAAATCTGCCACGAGCATGATGTACCTAACATCAACTTCAAGACCCTGATCTTCTAATGTGGAACTCAACTCATTTATCAAAGCATTTCGTGCTGCCTCTATTCCAAGTGTGCTTGCTATCTCAAAGACATTGTTTGTTCTTATGTTCTTTCTGTCGATCCCATCGATTTCCAAAACTTTTGCAATGTTTGAACCTGAACTTTGTATAACCCACTCATCGCCCTGTTGAACTATTGTGACTCTTTCCACATCTTGTACTCCTTTTACACGGGTTCCAAGAACTTTATTTCGTAATGACAGTATTGTCTGCGCATCTGACTCTTCAGGTAAGGTAAGTGTAATAGAGTTGCCACTAGTCTCGAATTCAAATTTTTTCTTTGAGGATTGTAATGCCTCTTCTACATCGGCTATTGTACATGCCCTTTCCTTTAGCTTGTCTGGATTAAGATTTAGCTTTATCTTCGTAGAATAATCTGTCTCTGTGCTTGATACGAGAGCACTTATCTTTGTATGTAAGATTTCACGAGCAACCTTAATTGCTTTCTCTTTAGATGTTTTGTAATTCTCATCTAGATAGATATCCATGGTTGGTGTTACTGGTTTCTTTCTAGCATCTACAAGCTCAATTAGTCTAGGAAGGCCAAGCGTTACGTTCCTTTCTCTAATTCCTGCAAAGTGGAACGTTCTAAGTGTCATCTGGGTTCCAGGTTCTCCTATTGATTGTGCAGTTACGATGCCCACTGCCTGCCCGGGTTCAACTTTGGCTTTTTCGTATAACTCTAATGCTTTTTTACAAACTTTTTCTACTCCATCTCTACTTAGCTTTGACTCAAGCAAAGCTTCTTGAACGATTCGTATCAATCTTGGATTAAATGTTTTTGTGTACTTTTTTGCTAGCTCCATGATTTCTTCTTTTGTAGCCTTTTTGCCAGAATCAACAATCATTTCTGATTCTATCAGTCTTTCAATTCTAAAGGCCTCTCCATGATCACTTTTTGCTACGTCAATTCCATCCTCACCATATAGAAATTGTATGATATGACCGTGGGGATCCCTTACTGTACCATCATATTCTAGTCTTAGGTGTTCAAGTGCATTGATTAATCTTCTCTGCATGTAACCGCTTTGCTGAGTTCGAACTGCTGTATCCACAAGTCCCTCTCGTCCTCCCATAGCATGGAAAAAAAATTCCAGTGTTGAAAGACCATCACGATAGTTTGATTTTACAAATCCTCTTGCGTCAGGATTTGTATCATTTTCTTTGAAATGCGGCAAAGCTCTATTATTGTACCCTTTTTGTATTCGCCTTCCTCGAATCGACTGCTGACCTAGGGCACCAGCCATTTGTCCAATGTTTAAAGAAGATCCACGTGCTCCTGTTGTTGCCATTATTCTGCCTGAATTGGTCTCATCAAAAGATTTGTCAGCGGTACTTCCTGCTCTATCTCTTGCCTTTGAAAGTTCGTTGACTATGTACGCTTCCAAAGCTTCATCTGCTGATAATCCCCTACTTAATTGGAGAGTTCCTTTCTTTGCTTGTGATATTAGGTCATACACCTTATCGTACGTTTCTTGAATTCCATTTAGGATGTTTTCCTTTGTTTTTGTAGAAAGTTCAAGGTCTGAATATCCATAACTGAATCCATAATGTGTGATATACTGTTTCAGTACTACTAAAATAGAATTAAGAAATTTCTTAGCTTCTTCATAACCATAATCCTTTGCTATCCTATGTAAGACACTATCTGGTTCTTCTGCTCCTATAGATGCCTTGTCTATAACTCCGCTGATGAGATGACCATTTTTTATTACTACATCTTTTGATGGACCCTTTGTTCCCTTGGACCATTTAGACGTAATCACGTAGTTGAAATCCTTTGGCATAAAAAGCGAGAAGAGTTGCTTTCCTGTGTAAAGCCAACCACTTTTATTTTTAGTCGCTGGTTCAGGTAATGCGCCTTCATATCCTCCCATCATTGCCAAGTTTGCAAATTCTTGTGGAGTCAGTGTAGTTCCATCTTTTGTTAGTAGATATGCTCCAGTGATAAAGTCACGTAGTGCACCAATTATTGGACCACCATATCTTGGAGAAATTAATTGATCCTGTACACGCATCAAAAGAATTGCCTCAGCCCTTGCTTCCTCACTTTGTGGTACATGCAGGTTCATCTCATCACCATCAAAGTCTGCGTTGTAGGGGGGACAGACCGAGGGGTGTAATCTGAAAGTCTTGTGTGGTAGTACCTTAACGTAATGAGCCATTATTGACATCTGGTGTAAAGAGGGTTGTCTGTTGAACATCACTATATCACCGTCAGAAAGATGTCTTTCAATCAAATATCCAATCTCAATATTGTTGGCAATTGCTTCTCTATCTTCTACAAAATCAAGTCGAATCTTAACGCCATCAGGCCTTACTATATAATTTGCCCCCGGAAACTTGCTTGGTCCATTGATTACAAGCTTCTTTAATCTCTCAATATTCCACTCAGTCACCACTTCTGGGATTGTAAGTTTTATTGCCACAGATTCTGGAACTCCGACTTCAGCTATGTCCAGATTTGGATCTGGAGATATCACAGTTCTGCTAGAAAAGTCCACTCTCTTGCCAGAAAGTGAACCTCTGAATCTTCCCTCCTTGCCTTTTAGTCTTTGAGTCAAGGTTTTAAGTGGTCTGCCAGATCTGTGGTGAGCTTGTGGGATTCCTGAAACTTCGTTATCAAAGTATGTTGTGGTATGATACTGTAACAAATCTACCAAGTCTTGTACAATAAGAGGTGGAGTTCCGGCTTCTTTGCTTTCCTTCAATCTTTGGTTTACTCTAATTATATCTACAAGTTTATGGGTCAGGTCGTCTTCGGACCTAATTCCAGTTTCTAAAATTATAGATGGTCTTACAGTAACGGGTGGAACAGGTAGAACCTGTAAAACAAACCATTCAGGTCTTGCAGTTGCAGGATCGTATGCTAAAAGTTTTAGGTCATCATCTATCATGTGTGAAAATCTTTCTCTAATTGTGATTGGAAGTAACCTGTTTTCTCCTAACTCTGTTTTTTCTATGAATATCGTTGGCTTGGTAAATATCAGATCGTATTGAGATTTACCGCAATGAGGACAGGTTTTTTCTTTCTTTGCTTTTTCTATTATTTCGTCTGGAATATGTTTTATAGATATTACAGTATATGCAGCTTCTTTGCTCATAACTTTATGATATTCATCTAGTTCTTTTTGAGAAATTTTTAGCCTAGAGCAAGATCTGCATGTGGTAAGAAGAAGTTTGTATATGTTATCTATGAATGCAATGTGTAAGACAGGCTCAGCCAGCTCTATGTGACCAAAGTGACCAGGACATCTTGCTGCTGTGTTCCCACATGTAATACATTTTTGTCCAGGTTCCAATGTTCCCAATCTTCCATCCATTAGTCCACCTTGAACTGACATTCCGTCTTCATCATAAGTTTCTGGTGCTGTGATTTCCGCAACAGAATATTTTCTAATTTCTGTAGGTGACCATACGGAAAAACGAATCCCGTCAATTATCTTTATTGTTTCTAGTGCCATTATACCCTCTCTTTTATTAGAAGTCTAGGAGCAACGTCTAGACTCATCATTTCTTGTAATAACAATTTGAAAGCGTACGCAACAGAAACTGATGTTACTTTTGCCTTATCTCCGCAAACTCTGCAAACGAATTTTCGCTGTTTTATATCGTAGTATGAAACTAAACCACACCTTTCGCACACATAAATATCGGCCTTATCTGATTCGTCAAGTAATCTATCTTTTAGCATCATTGAGGCACCATATGCAATCAGACAGTCTCTTTCCATCTCTCCAAATCGAAGGCCTCCTCCACGTGCACGCCCTTCCGTCGGTTGTTTTGTAAGCATCTGGACCTGACCTCTAGCTCTTGCGTGTATTTTGTCAGCTACCATGTGATGGAGTTTCTGATAGTAAACAACTCCAATGAAAACTTCGGCAGGAAATGCTTTACCAGTTCTTCCATCATACATAGTTTCTTTTCCAGAGTACTTGAAGCCAGCAGATTCGAGGACTCCTTTCAAGTCTTCCAGTTTTTCTCCTACAAACGCTGAACCATCTACCTTTGTTCCCCGCAATGCTGCTGCCTTTCCAGCTACAGATTCAAGAAACATTCCAACTGTCATTCTCGACGGAAACGCGTGTGGATTAATTAAAACGTCAGGTACGACACCCTCTGATGTATAAGGCAAGTCTTCGTGGTTTACAAGTAAGCCAACAACTCCCTTTTGACCGTGCCTTGAAGCAAACTTATCACCTATTTCAGGGATTCTTACATCCCTCACTCTTATTTTGTACATCCTTCCACCATCGTGCGATTGAGTCATAACCACAGTATCGACCACACCAGTTTCTGATGGTCTTACTCCGATTGATGTGTCTCTTCTGTAAGGTCCCTTTACTTCAAACTCCCGATATTCCTCCATGAATCTAGGAGGACTTGTTTTACCAATCAAAATATCTCCACCTTGAACTATTGATTCAGTTGCGATTACTCCATCTTCTTCTAACAATCTGTAAGCCTTATCTCCGCGAAATCCGCGAATATTTCCTTCCGCATTTGGAATTTCGAAGTTATCGCGCATTCCACCAGGGTATTGCTTTGCCTCTGCCTCGTAGATTCTATAAAAGAAGGTTCTTCCCAGTCCCCTTTCTACTGACGACCTGCTCAAGACAATTGCGTCTTCTATATTGTAACCGTCAAAAGGTAATACTGCTACTACGCAGTTCTGACCAGCAGGTCTTTCTTCAAGTCCTAAAAGACCCATTGCCCGTGTTGTTGCAATTGGAGTTTGAGGGTAGAGCATGAAGTGCTGCCTTACGTAAGTGCTTGCGTTCATTAGAGGCGTTGAGAATCCTAGACTTTGCTTTGCCATCGCGGACTCGTATGTGTTTCTTGGAGATTGGTTGTGTTCAGGATAAGGAATTATTGATGCACCTGCACCCAAGATTGCTGACGGAAATATCTCCATGTGAGTGTGTTTTTTGACATTTTCTTCATCCATTGCAATATAGCAATTTTCTTCTTCGTTTGCATCCACCAATTCAATAACTCCCATATGAAGAAGATCATTCCATGAAAGGAATTTTTTACTGACCTTTTCTATGAGTTCTTGTGTCAAAAGTGGTTTGTTGTCTTTTATGACGATTAGCGGACGTAATACCCTTCCAGCATTACAATTTACGTAAAGTCTCTTAGTTGCTCCCTCGATATTTGATTGGTACAGAAATATTCCAATATGTGGATGTATCTTGAAATTTCGTCGTAGTTCACGTAAAGAATCGGCAAGTTTTTGTCCGTCCTTATAGTATCCGATTAATCTTCCATCTACAAAAACTCTGGTTCCCTCCTTTTTCAGCTCATCTTTTGCATCTGAAACATAAGTTACACCGAGATCATAGAGTTTCTCGATTATATCCTCGGAAGGAACATTGACAGATATGATAGCAGAAAGGGCAAGGTTCTTTACTAAACCACAATTTGATCCCTCAGGAGTTTCACTTGGACATATTCTACCAAAATGAGTTGCATGCAAATCTCTTGCCTCAAAGTTTGGTTGGCTTCTGCTAAGGGGGGATTGAATTCTCCTCAGATGACTTATTGTTGATAGATAATTTGTTCTATCTAATAATTGTGTAACTCCAACACGACCTCTTCCCCAATTGCCAGTAGCAATTGCGTTGTTTAGTTTGTCTGTGACTATACCTGGCCTTACCGCGGCTGCCACCGCGTTAATTCCCCTTTTTTGTCCGGATCTCTCTAATTGGTATTTCATATCTCTTACCAAGTTTCTAAAGGCTGTTCTGAACAAGTCTGCAAGCATTTGACCTGCAAATTTTATGACTTTATTTCCATAGTGATCTTTGTCGTCAGGAGCCAGCCAACCAAGCTTTAGTTCTATTAACTTGCATGCAGCTTCGCCTAAAAATTGAGCCTTTTCCTTTCTGTTATCAGGGTGTTTCCCCAGGTGAGGTAAAAGACCCCAATCAAGCAATGTTTCTGCTCTTTTGATTTGGAATTCCTCTAACATTCCAGGAGCTATTCTTTTGCTGATGTATACTATTGCATCCTTTGCTGTTGGCACATCCCCTGACTTTTCAAATGATGCTTCTAGCTCATCTTGTATTTCGTTAACAAGTGAAACTGCTGCTGCAATTTCTCTATCTGACTCAAGTCCTAACGCTCGCATTAAAGTAACGACCGGTATGTCAACAGGAGATCCTGGAATCTTTGCGACTATGAGTCCATCATTTTTCATTACCAGCTCTAGTTTTGCACGATAGCCAACAATAGATGAATAGACCTTTGCTTTAAAGACAGTATTTCCTCCAACAGTCTCTTTGTCTACGATAATCTTGTTGTAAGAAAGATCCTCTAGTCCTACAATCACTCGTTCTGAACCATTTATGATAAAGTATCCTCCAGGGTCGTTTGGATCCTCACCATGCTCGATTAGTTTTTGATCAGAAAGATTGTGCAATATACAAGCATTGGATCTGACCATTACTGGCATGTCACCAATGTGAACAAATCTTGATTCAAGAATTTTTCCATCTTCTACTACACTTGCTTCAAGCATTACAGGAGAAGCATATGTGACATTTCGTAGCCTAGCTTCCATTGGAGCGATGTGGGTTATTGAGCCATCAAGTTCCATCATTCTTGCTTGCTGGAGTTTTAGCTTTCCGAGTTGAATTTTGTATGGATATTCTGCACTTTCGATTTCTATCTGTCCTACCTCATCAATTATACTTTGAAGACCACGTTCTAAAAACTCATCATATGAGTTCAGATGTTGTCTTGCTATTCCTTCTCTTTTTAGAATATCCTGAATTATAGGCCATCTTTTATTTGATGTGTTAGCCAATTATTCTTCCACCACGTATCGATGATAGACGCTCTCGCCAGCAGTCCCACTTTTTCTTGTAATCTTTATCATGTCGCCAGGTTTTACTCCCAAGCCCTTTATTGCGGGATCGGTTACGTATATCAAAGGCATCTCTGTTGGCTTTGTATGAAATCTCTCTAAAACTTCTTCAGCCTCCTTCTTAGTCATTATTTCATGTTTTGGAACATAGATATGATCTGGAACAAGTACGTGATCTTTCTTAGTTAACAAATGAAATACCTCCGCCTAGAGAAACATTAGCTGTAAATGCACCATTAATACACAAACTACGAAAGTTGCGCCGAGAGGTTAATATATATCTAATTGGGTTGATCGCTTTTAAATTTACTCCCCTTTGTCAAAATTATTTTCCGTAAGCTTAAATAGTGAAAAAATAATCCACACAAACAAGATGAGTACTAGTTTTAAGGGGTTTGCCTTACTTGCGATTCTGGTAGCAGCTACATGTACTGTTCCAGCGCTTGCACAGCAAGCTCCCGAAAACGTGCCAGTACCAATCACTGTCAAGACAGATAAAGCGTCATACGCTGATGGAGAACCCGTCATAATTTCAGGTACAACAAAAGACTACATCTCAGGTGTTCCGATCACAATTAAGGTAACCAATCCAAT
>JACQFM010000103.1 GCA_016200035.1 Nitrososphaerota archaeon | reverse complement strand
GGTGTAATAAATACTGTTTGCCAATTTTTTTTAACCAATTTTGATCCAAACTTTTTTACCATCAATCTATAGTGTAATCTTTATTGAATAAAAAAATCCTTGCTGGTGCAATAGCAGTAGCTGTAATTGCTATAGTAATTGGTTCATTCTCATTACAACAACATCCACAAATAACACCGCAGACTTCAACACAAAGAAATGAAAAACTAGGTTTGGTCATTTGGGCTCCTACCGCAACGCCAAGTCTTTCTGATCTAAAAAGTGCATACGAAGAAGCAGCATCTACAGGAATTGGCAGAAATAACGTCTATCTTTCTTGGCCTATGTTAGAACCAATAAAGGGTCAGTACAGTTGGACAGTAGCTGATGCCTTGATGGGATTAAATCGGCAGAATAACTTGAAGGTGACTCTTTATTTTTCTATAATAAATAATCGAGTTTTTGGGCCATTTCCAGATTGGATGGGCACTCCTCAACTTGATAAAAGTTTAGAGGATGATACCGTGAGAATTCTTGACGCAATTTTATCACGATATGATATAGTAGATCATGTAATAATAGGTGGAGAGATTGATGGATACTTTCGCGAAAACAACAACGATATTAAAAAATATCAAGATTTTTTCATGTCAGTTTATACCAAATTAAAGGAAAAATACCCTAATGTCAAATTTGGTAACTCATTTTCACTCCATGGGATACTGAACCACGCTCAGCAAGATCTGGTCGATAAGCTAAACCAAGGTGATTTTGTTGCATTCAGCTATTTTCCGGTTAACACTCTTAATGAGATAGACAAAAATCCACAAGAAGCAGGTTTGGATTTAGAAAAAATCCTAGAACTTGCAGGTGATAAAAAAGTAGCATTGATGGAAATCAGTTGGAGCACGGCAAAGTCAATTAATGGAACAGATAATGATCAAGTAAACTTTATGAAAATAGCATTTGACTTTTATAAAAAAAATGAACCACGTTTTGAGTTTCTCACTTGGTTTAGGCAATACGACAGACCAATTGAGAGCTGTATGAAGAGTCTAAATACAGAAAGTCCCAGTCTGAGTTTTGGAAATGAGATTGTGATAAAAAACACTGCAGATTACGTCTGTAATACTGGATTAATCGATATTAACAAAAACCCAAAACCAAGTTGGGAAGAATTTAAGAGGCAAGTACAAGCCAATCCCAAATCTTAATTATTATTTAGAATAGTTTGAGTAAGTTGAGATACGTATTATTTGTCGTTCTGACTTTATTGTTTGCAAATATTATTCCTGTCTTTGCCGTATACAATGAACCAACTACAAGGGAGCAAGAAATCTTCAACAAACTTTTGACAGAGTTTGAACAGCTTGAAGTCAAGAAAAAAGATGTGAGTGATACACTAAAATCTTTTAAAAAACCGCTGGTAAACACATTTGCTTGCCAAAATACCGATACCAATGAACTCGTTGTGAATGTAGTTAAGACAAGACTTGCAAAATTTAATGAGACTCAAGCTCATGAAGGTGGCATAATCACTGGTGGTACCTACACATGGCAGTGTTCGGTTACATCAGCACAAAAAAAGATAACAATGGATTGCAATAACGAGATAAGATTAAACCCAGATGTTCTTACTCAGGATGATGGTAGAGATGCAAGAATAAAAAGAGTCGAAAATTTGCTTATACTATATCACGAGCTACTACATGGTCAACTAATGATTGATGCAATAAAATCATCAGAAAAATGGCGACATGATGTATGCAACAAGCAGATTGATGATAGCATTGATTATTCTTACGCAGACAAAGATCATAAAATAATTAATCCATTGCAAACAGAGTTTGTCTCTCAATTAATTGAAAAAGAAGGTGGAATTATGTTCGTAAAAGAAATTACACCAGCAGATACTGAAAACGGGACGTTTGTAAGAAAAATAGGAAATCTAAATGACTTTCCTGAATACATCAAGATAGGTATACATGTTACACTGAGGGGCACTAATCTTGCTAATACATCATTTTCTTCTAGCGGCTCAGATATCATGCTCTCTGGAAATTTGATAAATAAAACCCAGTCAGGTATTGCTTGGTTTTACGTTTTTGGAAACCCAGAAGAAAAACCAAAAATAGAAAAACCACAGATTCCGACATGGATTAAAAAAAATGCAGGCCAATGGGCTGAGAACACGATAAGTACTGATGAGTTTCTCAAAGGAATTGAGTATCTCATTCAACTCAAAATAATTAACTTGCCTGACGCCGAGCAGCATACGGGTCACAAAATTCCTTTATGGGTTAAGAACAATGCAAAATGGTGGTATGAGGAAAAGATTGACGATAAAACTTTTCTTAATTCAATTCAATATCTTATTTCAGTTGGAATTATCTCTGTATGAAGAAAAATGCGGTTGCCGGGATTTGAACCCGGGTGACGGGCTTGGAAGGCCAGCGTACTAACCAAACTATACTACAACCGCTTAACACAGGCAATCCTACACCTACATAATAATTCTTTTTTCACATTCATACAAAAGACGAGCAATCACCACATGAGCCTCTAGAGGATTTTTGTCTACACAAATCAATTTGTCAATCTTTTTAAGAACCATTTCAGAAAAATGTCCCCTTGCAAATCCACCTACCACTATACATGAATTATTTCCAAGTTCTTGCGCAAGTTGGACATAAGAGCTCTTCAACCCTTTAGTAGAAAGTCCAATCACTTCTTTTGCACCAATTCTATCAATTAAATTGTCAAATGTCATGTCCTTAATTTCTAACAGATTCTTACCACCTTCTTGTATTTTCTTATCAGAAAAGAGCTTCTCCATCAAACCGATGAATCTGTGATAGGATTTAGGCAGACGTACTTTTTCCCCAACAAATATTACTTTATTATTAATTGTATGAACATACACACGAAGCTTCTTTTCAAAATATAATGGGATACTACACGCTTCGAGTAGACATAAGTGAACAAGGTCAGGCCTACCTCTTTTTAGGCTATCCTTTATTCCTTTCATGGCTGCGTAATGCCAAGATATATCAAGAATCATATCAGATGGTCTTTTTTTCATTTTTTTGCTGTAAGAAAGAACAGAACTATGATTCTGAAGTTCCTTTGGAACCAACTCTAAAGCTGACTCGGTAAGAACAAGTGAGAGCAAGATTTGTATTTTAAGCAAGTGACATTATTTAACTGACATGAAGGCTTCGACGCGCGAGACCGTATTAGAACGGATGGAAATCTTAATACAAAATGCTATATCAAATGCAAGAACCAATCCACACTTGGCACAAAGACAAGCAGAATTAGTAAAAAAATTAAGTTCTAGGCATAGGATTAGAATGCCATATGAAATTAGAATGAACTTTTGTAAAAAATGTAAAAAATTCATCGCACCAGGTGTAGATGCAAGAATCAGAATAGGTAGATCTTCTACAAAATCAATTCGCATAACATGCAGTTCTTGTAATCATACATACAGAAAAATCATTCAAAAAGTACATTAAAGTTCAATGATTTATAAGACGAACTTTAAATTTTCACTTTCGTGGCAAAAGCATACGATGTACCAGCAGATATTTTGATTAACAAATTATCGGAGATTCTAAAAGCTGAAGAGATATCACCTCCTACTTGGATTCCATTTGTAAAGACAGGTCCACATGCTGAGAAACCTCCACAGAAAAGTGACTGGTGGTATACAAGATGTGCATCTCTTCTACGTAAGATTTACCTACATGGTCCTGTTGGTGTGAAGGATCTTAGAGGTATGTATGGGGGTGCGGCTGCAGTAGGATACGGCGGAAATCACCACCGAGATGCGGGAGGAGCAATAATAAGAGTAGCCATTCATAGTCTAGAAAAACTAGGTTATATTGACAAGGCAGAGGGAAAGGGAAGAACAATTTCTCATCAAGGTATGAAGAAAATCGACAGAGTTGCTACAGAAATTTTAAATGAACTAGTTGCAAAAAATCCTAGCTTGAAAAAATATTCCTAGTTATATGAATTACCAAAACCCTGAAGATGAAAAAAAACCTAAGGAAGCAGAACTTGAGTCAATGAAGGAACAGGCACTTAGGACAATTCTTTCTTCACAAGCTAGATTGCGTTTGAATAATGTAAGGATGGTCAAGCCAGAACTTGCCGCAATGGTTGAAAACTATCTTATTGGAATGGCATCGCAAGGCAAGCTAAATACACAGATATCAGATGATCAACTAAAACAAATCTTGCAGTCAATACAACAACCAAAACGCGATTTCAAGATAAACCGTCGTTAGATCTGCGAAAATATATTAGGGTAGGTGAAGGAACTCTACTTATGAAAGCAGTAGTGTATGAGGAATATGCACCAGATGATAATTTTAAGAAAATTCTAAAAGTAAAAGATATTGCTGAACCAAAACCAAAGCCCGACGAAGTAGTTTTCAAAGTAAAAGCAGCTGCTCTGAATTATAATGATATTTGGGGAATGAGAGGACAACCAGTCGCAGTGCCGTTACCTCATGTGTCAGGTTCTGATGCAGCAGGTGAAGTAATCGCTGTTGGAGAAGAGGTTACTAACATAAAGGTTGGCGATAGAGTGGTCTCACATTCAAACATGTCGTGTAGGGTGTGTGCCGCATGTACGGATGGACGAGAGTTTGATTGCACTAAAAGAACAATTTGGGGATTCCAAACAGGTCCAATATGGGGAGCCTATTCTGAGGTAACACACTTACCAGAAGTAAATATTTCAAAGATTCCAAACAACGTAAGCTTCGATGAGGCAGCTGCTGCCTCAATGACATTGCTTACGGCTTGGCATATGCTTGTTGGAAGAGCAAAGATACGACCAGGTCAAACCGTACTTATCATGGGTGGTGGTTCTGGTGTTGGAAGTTTCGGTATCCAAATTGCGAAACTTTACAATTGTACAGTAATCTCAACAGCAAGTCCAGACAAGCTAGACAAGCTAAAAGAAATTGGAGCTGATTATGCTGTAGATCACAGAAAAGAGGATTGGGGCAAAGAAGTCTTTAAGATTACAAAAGAAATTAGTGCTAAAACAGGTGTAACTCCAGGGATCGATGTTTCATTTGATCACATTGGACAAACACATTGGAGCCCACAGCTTACCCTGTTAAAGTATGGTGGAACACTTGTTTCATGTGGTGCAACAACTGGTTATGATGCAAAAACTGATCTAAGGCACATCTTCTTCAAAGGCACTAACATACTTGGCTCTACACAAGGAACTAAAGCAGAATTAGATCAGGGCTTGTACTGGATGGGTAAAGGCAAAATAAAAGCAGTAATTGATTCAGTATATCCATTTGAACAGGCTGCAGAAGCACACACAAAGATGCTGACTGGCAAAGGCCTATTCGGTAAAATCTTAATGAAACCGTAAGTCTAGTCTACTTCATGTCTAGACTTTTGCGCAGCCTTATTTTTGTTCCAGGGAACAATTCTAGATTCTTAGAAAAGGCAAAGACTCTGCCTGGAGATATAGTATGTTTTGATTTGGAAGATTCTGTGCCATTAAATGAAAAGGATTCTGCAAGAAATCTTATCAAAGAAGCCTTGGCAAAACGTTCTGAATACAAAGCTGAAGTATATGTACGAACAAATTCACCAATCTCTGGGCTAATTCCTGATGATTTACGCAATATAGTTCAGAAAGGAACTGATGGTATAGTTATTCCAAAAGTCAATAACGTAAAAGAATTAAAAAAAATAGAAAAACTTCTTGTGATGTTGGAGAAAAAACGTAAACTAAAACCAATTGAACTAATACCATCAATAG
>JACQFM010000102.1 GCA_016200035.1 Nitrososphaerota archaeon | reverse complement strand
CACCATCAGCAGGCTTTGCTGCAGGTGCTCACACACTTATCATTGGATTTGGAGACAGAAAAGTATCTGATCTACAAAAATCGATCAACAACCCAGTAGGGGGAGGTACCAAGTTCCACGGATTGAACATGTTCAATTATGATGTTCGATCTCTTGGTGTAAGCGGTAGCGGTAAATGGTACGTACTGAACTCTACAGATGCAATTATAAGTACAGGAGGAGTACCAACAACTAAAGCTATTACAGCAACATCCATCGCAAACGTCACCTCATCACAAGCCTTGATTAACCTAAACAGTACGGGTACAGACCCACAACGAACCAATGACAGGATCTTTGCATTGACATCGTCTAACTTCGTTGGTTTGATGTTCAACTACACAGCAACAACTGCACTGACTACTGCTGACAAACCAATTGTTACTGACTTCTTCAGCTTTGGAATAAAAGGTGATGGCGATGCAGAGTCGGATAGAGTAAACAATGCTGTCTACAGATCAGAGCTAGAGGAGACAGGTGCTGACACGGGCACATTCACTGGAACAATAGAGTATCTAATGCTCAACCAGATAAACATCTTCGCTGATGGAACCTACTCACAGATCAGGGCAATCAACCACGAAGTCAAGTTCGTCGCTCACGAGGACTTGATCCAGGCTGATGCAAGAGCTGTAAGGCTCAACTACTTCGATAAGGGTTCAGACGGTGTTGATACACAGATTGCCGCTCAGCAAGATGCCCCAACACACTCTGGTACAGTATCATTTGATAACAAGAACTACAAGGTAGCAGACACTGTAACTATAACAGTAAAAGACCAGGACCTTAACGTGGATAACGACCTAATCGATATCTACACTACAGTCGCAGGTGATGCAGCCACGCTACCAGCAGCCCAGGATGGAGCGGCTGATACCATAGGAGTAGCTGGCGAGTTTAGGACATCAACAAACACTGCCTTTGGCAGACTCTTAGATGTCCAGTTTGGTCAAGGAAACATAAGATGGCAGAAGAGTAGCGCATGTACAGCTCCAAACCTAGGACTTTCTGATCAAGGATTTACACTAGTAGAGAATGGAAAGAATACTGGTATCTTCACTGGTACATTCCAGATCCCACAAACTGTATGTCAAGAGACAACAACTGCAGACAATGCACAGGTTAACACAAATGGTCTAAACATCAAGGTCAACTATGTCGACTTTAGAGATGCCTCAGGCAAGACAATCGAGGTAAGTGACCGTGCAGGTGTTAGAGGTACAACTGGTTCAGTCAAACTTGATAGAACCGTATACCCAGTACCATTTGGCCAATTCAGTGACTTTAGCTTTGCAGCAAACAAGGATACACCATCAGGAAGAGCAATATTCCCACTACACAAGACTGCACTAGGCGGTAGTTCTATTGATTCAGCAGACAAGACTGTAGGAAACGGTGACTTGACAATACATGTTCGAGTCAACGACCGTGACTTTGATCTCTCCGCAGCTGGTGAAGACAAGATAGGACTAGGTAACAGTACAACCTCTGACGGACCGGCAGGACCAGTTAAGGTAACTGTCAGCAGAGGAACAGACACTGTCGTACTTGCAAGGATGGGAGGACCTGCTGCGAAAGATGGACCAATTGGTGTCGGTGCTAACTTCAACACAACAGGTGTAAGGGAGCTAGGACCTATGATAGAGATTGCGCCAGATGCGGGCATATTCCAAGGCGACTTGGTAATACGCTACACAGATGGACCAGCAGGCTCTAACTGTCCACAGACATCAACTTACACTCCACTCAAACACTTCGAAGCCGACGGCGTCACTGAAATTGTTGGTTCCGATACTCTTGGAACTACAAGATTCAGCGATTCCTTCAAGACCACACCATCTAATACAGGATACTGTATCAGACAAGGCGATATTCTCACAGTACAATACACTGATCCGGTAGATGCCTCAGGTCATAGCAACACAGTTACAGACTCGGCAACATTTGACCTAAGAAACGGTGTACTGCAATCAGACAAGTCTGTGTATATAATCGGTTCAGATATGATATTGACTCTAATCGAACCAGACTTTAACCTAGACTCACAGTCTGCAGAAACCAAGTCTCTAGACCTAATCGAATTGGACTCGCACGCAGCAAAGGTCACCATGGGTACAAAGGGCCAACAAACTGCTCAATTTGATGCTAAACCAAGTGACTTTAGAGAGACAGGCAAGGACACAGGCATATTCCAATCAGTGATAAGAATACCCAAGCAACTAAGTTCATCAGGTGGCGCGTCTGGAACATTACTTGAGAGAGGAGAACAGATCCACCTCGAGTACACTGACTGGGCTCCAGCAGGTGCCAAGTTCATAGGCGATGAAAACCAGGATATCAAACTGACCATCTACACCTCCAACTTTGGAGCAACAGTAGAGCTTGACCAGAAGGTATACACGTGGACCGACAAGGTCTACATTACCGTTGTTGCACCAGACCACAACTTTGACAGCAACCTTATCGATGAGATAGGTTCTGCTGACGAAAATAAGATCGTGGTGGCTACAAGAGGTCAAAAGATCTCTCCATACAAGTTGGTAGAGACTGGAGTTGATACTGGTGTCTTCACAGGCGAGGTGATCCTAACAGGATTTGATCACGAAGTGGATGAGGCAAAGAACAAGCCTACATTCACAGGCCCATCAGGAGTAGGTCCAACCGATGGATTCCTACCTGCATCTGATATTGACGGTGTAACTGTATCGTTCCTTTATACAAAGGACCAGACAGTAACCGGCTCAGCATTGATCAGATGGAACATTGGTGAAGTCCAGTTTGTTGAAGCAAGCTATCCAGCCAACGGTCAAGGAGTATTGCGAATAATTGATCCAGACATGAACCTAAACCCAGAAGCAGTAGACAAGTTTGACACAAACATGTGGTCAGACTCGGATGCTGGAGGTATCAAGCTTACCATGACTGAGACCAACGAGGCCACGGGCATATTTGAGGGAACTGTATACTTTACAACACAGTTCCAGTCCTCAGGTAACAGGCTCAAGGTCAACGAGGGCGACACAGTCACCGGTGAATACTTGGACAAGACACTCCCGCAGCCATACACACCAGCAGATCAGCTAAGAATCACAGCTACGACATTCATTGGAACAGTAGTGCCACCGCTTGAGAGAGCGCCGGCATCGAACCCAAGAATAGTTGACGCATTTGGAAACGAGCTCAAAGAAGTCAAGGTAGACCAGCAGGTCCAAATCACAGCAGACCTTGCTAACGGCCAAGACAAGACTCAGCCATTTGCATATCTGGTGCAGATACAAGACTCGAATGGAGTCACAGTATCACTGTCATGGATTACAGGATCATTAACAGCAGGTCAATCGCTAAACCCAGCACAATCTTGGACCCCATCTGCAGCAGGCTCATACACTGCTCAAATCTTTGTATGGGAATCTGTAGATAATCCAAACGCACTATCTCCACCTGTAAGCACAACAATAACTGTAGTATAGACTAGAAACATCTAATTTCCCTTTTTTCTTTTTTTGAATAAACCCTAACGGAAGTTATCTTAAATCAATAATCAATACAAGTTTAATAAGAAATGATTTAGGATCACTGAAAATCTTCAAAACCCTTAAATAGAAAATGAAAACCACGTCAATTCAGTCAATGAAAAGTATTCTAGCTTTGCTGGCAGTTTCCTTGACTGCTCTTCTGGTATTGCCTTTAGTTAATCTTGCTGATGCAGCAACAGGTGAGAAAGAATATGTCAAGCTAAGAAATGAGATATGGAACCTGTTTTTTAGAATGACTACAGCAGCCTTTGTTGTTGGTGCCGTGGTTTCAGGAACTATAATATGGCTAGTTTGGAGATTTAGAGAATCACACCCCAAAAACAAAGCTCCTACAAAATGGGAGACAGGGGAGGCAGCTCACTAGATGGGTCACGACACAGCAGAGTGGGTCTATGTTGGAGTAATATGTGGCATTCTTGCTTGGGTTGGTGCCGACTCTTGGTATGTTGAAAAACTAGTAGACGATGTCCCAAAAGATGCTGAGGTGATAAAAGTTACTGCACAACAGTGGTTCTGGACATTTGAACACAAGGACGGAACAAAAGAAGTAGGTCAACTTCATTTAAAGAAGGGTCAACCATACAAATTTGAAATTACATCAAAGGACGTTAATCATGCTTTTAACATGCCCGATTGGGTTATCATGCAGGATGCCATTCCTGGAAGGATAAACAAGGCCTGGTTTGTACCAGATCAGGTCGGAGAGTTTCCAATTCAGTGTAGAGAATATTGTGGACTGTTACACTATAACATGAGAGGAACACTTTACATAGAGGATAATAAATGAACATAAACAATTTATTCACTATCAAATCTTCTAAGCTTAGTGAGGTATTGACATGGTTCTAGAGCTTGCAAGGCCAAGACCAATTTGGCAGATAATGTTTTCCACACACCATACAGACGTTGCTCTTCTTTACACCATAACATCTTTGGCATTTCTTTTCATGGGTGGAGTACTGGCACTTACACTGCGAGCAGAACTATTTGCACCAGGTCCTCAGATAATTCCAGATTCTATCACCTTCAATAGAATATTTACAGTACATGGAACGACGATGTTGTTTCTTTTTGCTATTCCATTTGCTTCGGGAATAGGGAACTATCTTGTTCCAATAATGGTAAGATACAAGGACATGGCATATCCAAAACTAAACGCAATTGCATTCTGGATGATCCCAGTAGGCGCAGCACTTGTCTGGCTTGGATTTTCTGATGTATCGTGGACCGCCTATGCCCCATACTCTGTTATAAGAGCACCAGGTCCAGCTGCAGACATGTGGATTTTTGGTCTTAAGATAGTTGGCATTTCATCAGTTCTCAGCTCAATTAATTTCGTCGTTACAATTATGAAATGTAAACATCCTGATCTGCCACTAAGCAAGGTACCACTATTTGCCTGGTCTATGTTAGTTATTTCTCTGATGACAATAGTTGCGATTCCAACTTTTGCAGCAGCGCTTTTGATGATGCTCACTGACAGACTAGGTGTATCAGGATTTTTCAATCCAGCGATGGGAGGAGATCCAATAGCATACCAGCATCTATTCTGGTTTACTTTCCATCCAGAAGTTTACATTTTCATTCTTCCCGCAATTGGAATGATGTATGAAATTATTCCAAGATTTTCAAGAAAACCGCTTTACAGCCAGGCATCTGGAGTTTTTGCATTTGTGATGCTAGCAATAATTGGATTTGCATCATGGGGTCATCACATGTTTGCAACGGGAATGTCCTTTACCGAAAAAACTGTATTTATGATTGGAACGTTGGCAGCAGTACCGGCATCTGGAATGCACGTATTCAATTATTTGGCAACAATGTGGGGTGGGAGGATAAGATTTGATGCACCAATGAAGTTTGCAGTGGGAGGAATTGCTCTATTCTTTTCGGCAGGTGCAGGTGGTGTTCTCAATACTGCGATGCCACTTGACTTTATCACACATGACACTTACTGGGTGGTTGGCCACATGCACTTGTTCCTTACTGGAACAATAGCATTTGGATTTGTTGCCTTTACCTACTACCTATTTCCATTCATTACAGGCAGAATGTATAACAGAAAACTTGCAGACTATCACTTTATTACCATGTTTGCTGGAACAGTAATGGTCTTCTTCACACAACATCTTCTTGGATTGTACGGAATGCCAAGAAGAGTATTTGACTATCCACCATTTCCAGCATGGATTGCAATGAATGAGTTTGCCACTATTGGTGCCTTTATCTTAGGATCTGGCATGCTAGCCTTTTTGATTAATCTTATTTACAGCTCGGCAAAAGGCAAGGAAGCCAATATGGACGATCCCTTTGGCCTTGGTGGAAAATACTACTATCCGGTTTCGGCAAAAACTCCACACCACACAGGATACTAAATTAAAATGAGTCATTCAGAACAAGAGCAGCCAATACTTAGGACATCTCCAGCAAGAATGGGAAAGATGCTTGCTATTGTGATAGGAATAATGATAGTAGGTGGCGGAATCTTCTTTGCATTTTGGGATTATTGGACTTCGTATTTACCTGCTGTGTCAAGAGCAAAAAAGGTTGAGACTGGACCGGCGGCAGTAGCTACTGGAAAGGAAATACAAACAACTCTAAAATTTATTGAATCACCTGATTTTAGGACTCTGGCATTTAACGCACTCCCAGGAGAGGAGGGACACAATCCAGAAATTCATGCAAATGTTGGTGACAAATTGATATTTGATGTGACAAACGGCGGTAAGTCATTCCATGCGTTTG
>JACQFM010000006.1 GCA_016200035.1 Nitrososphaerota archaeon | reverse complement strand
GCAACTGTGGTTCGGGCTCAACACTGTACCGCTGACAATCCAGTCTTTCACGAGTCAGATTGCTGTTCTGACAACTGAAATTACTGCAATTGTAATTGCACTTGCAGCACTTTCATATGCGCTTGGAGTCGCATTGGTATCAACTCCGGTGATACACGTCGTACCTTCCTTGTCAGAAACTGGTGCTCGCCTAAAGATTGACTCCATCAAAGCTTTGTTCACCATCAGCATCTATGGAGGGGTGGTAAATCTCGTGGTTTGGGTGACGCACCTTCTGAATTCAATAGGGTGAAAAAATGGAGCAGCCTGAAATACTGCTGGTAGCTTTTGCACTAAGCGGCCTGACCTTTTTCCTGTCGCCTTTGATGATGGCCATGCCAAAAAAAGAGCTTGTTGCATGGGGCATACTCCTAAGAAACGATTCCATAATCGCAATGATCGCAATAGGAACCGTATCTTCCATACAACTGCTGCTAGAGTTCGTACAAAAAATGATAACGCAGTCAGCCGGTTCTGCACTGGCCACACCAGCGTCGGCTTACGGCATGATCATGGGGCAGCTTGTAGGCATAGACGCGGCGCTCATTGCAATCGTAGGGCTTGTCTCCGCTGTGCCCAATCTTCAAGGTTTCAGCATACTTCTAGGACACATGCTTGGACCATCAATATCTGCTGTCACTGGCTCGATAGTGCTCTGGACAGTATTGCAGGCAATAAGCAATGTCATGCCAACACTGTTTCTGACTCTTTTTTCAGCAGGTCTTTGTCTGTGGTCCACTCCCTTCAGGATCGGCAGGCAGGCTGGGAGTTCCATAATGTCTCTTGCAATGGTACTTTTCGTAGGACTGCCGCTTGCAGCGCCTTCTGCGATTTGGATGGAGAATTATGTTCTAACAAGTCATGATCTTGACAATCTTACTGGAATTTCTAACAATATGCAGTCCAATATACTGGATCCCAGTTTCTTATCAAATCTAATCATTACAAATCTAGCTGAAATAATTGCACGTGTGTTGTCTGGACTAGTTATTGCTCTGATAGTTTTTCCAGTGATGTTTCTTGCTCTGCTCGGATTCTTTGCAAGGTCACTGTCAATGCTGATTGGAGGTTCACCTGAGATGTTACCGTTGAGGGGAGTCTAGAGAATGGACAGAACGAAGCTGAAATTTATTTTTGTAATGGGTCTTGCAGGTGCGTCAGTCATAGTTATGGCGTTAGCAAACAAGGGATTTCAAATCACAATAGAGGCAATCATAGTAATCGGTCTGGCAGCTGCTGGAATTTTCTTGCTTGTTTTGTTTTTGAAAAAATACAATTCAATTTGGTTTCTGCGCAACATGAAAGAAAAACCAAAAGAGCTTGTTGATGATGCTACAAGAAGACTCTGCGGATTCAAAACATTTACTGCATACAATGATTTCATAATATTTGAATCAGAATCTGGAAAGCTCACAGGTCACTCTTACATCCTGCTTGAAAGACTCCCGTTCATGATTGAGGAATTGACAGAAAGTCAACAAATTCATATCACATCAAGTTTCAGCAGATTACTTGGAACATTCAATCATCCTTTCACATACATGCCAATTTGCAAACCAGTGCAACGGACCAGATTCATCAAAGAACTAAAAGATAAGATATACAACCTAAGAATTGCTCGTTCTGTAGCAAAAGTACCCGACCCGCAACAACAGATTGAGGAAAAGGTGCTTGAAAAACAACTCAACAGACTTACCCAAGGTGAAAGCCCAATCGAGGTCATATTCGTAGTTCAGCTGCGTGAACCCGGCAAGAACATGGAAGAAATCAAGGGAAAACTTGACGTCGATTCAAAATCCATGATTGCCAACTTAGATGTCATTCATCAGGTAAACGCAAGGAAACTTAGAGGCGTGGAGATGATCGATGCCGTGAGGGACTTTTTCATGCTGGAGGTGTGACTTTGAAAACAAAAGGCGTGATTGTAATGACCTCGGATTTAGCACACATGATTCCATGTTACATGACAAACATTCCCCCTACCAAATACATCGATGAGGGAATTTTCTTAGGTACTTCAGAGTTACTTAACATGCCCATCTGTATTTCATTCAAAAAATTACTTTCACCGACAGGACTCATCATTGGTAAAATTAGAACTGGTAAATCGACCACCGCAAAGGCAATTTTGATTCGACAGCATCTTTTGTATGGTACAAAAATTTTGATTTTTGATCCGCATGGAGAATATGCGGATCTTGTCAGATCTGTAGGAGGAACTGTGATTGACATGAGAAAAGAAAAAATCAATCCATGTCAGCTTGCAAAAAATCTTACAAACAAACAGAAAGCACATCAGTTAGTCGATATGCTTGGAACTGTGTTTGAGCTTAACCCGATTCAGCGTTACTATCTTACAGATTATTCATACCGGGGATTTGAGGAGCTTGGCGAGAACCTGACATTCAACTACATCATTGATATGTTGACAAAAGAATCAAAGCGCAATACATCTCTTGCAAAGACAATTCAGGCAATTCTTGTAAGAATTTGGGACATTACAGAAAGTGTCTTTGGTGACACCAACTCCATCCCAATAGACGACATAACAAAAGGAATTGTTTGCATCGATCTTTCAAAGCTTGACAGCAATGAGATTAGAAACATGGCGATGCTCTCAATTCTACAGTATATTTACAATACAATGCTTGCCAACCAGACAACAGAGCCATACGACCCAGACGGACCCCTAAGATTACTGATAATGATTGACGAGGCGGGACGAATAGCAAGCGATGAATCCAGTTCTGCGGTAAAACTAGTAAAAGAGTCTGGCAAGTTCAAAATAGGTCTGATTTTTGGCATACAGGATCTTCCTGACCTGGATCCAAAAATAAAATCAAACTATGGTTTTATGATAGTACACAAGCTTGACGATACCGAATACATTTCAAAAATACAAAGGGATGGCAATTTTACCAAGGAACAGGCAGAAAGGATTCGCTCGCTTGCTGTTGGTACTGCCTACCTGAAGCTCAACTTCAAGGATGCATCAGTGCAGAGGCCATTCATTGTAAGAGTGGCACGCGAAGAATACGAAGTACAGAAAACAGAACAAAATAGCAACTATTTGATAGAAAAAGGCAAGATTAGGGAGGATTCTGCCAAGAAAACCGAGATTAGAGAGAGTGCAGAACACCCTAAATTAAATAATTTAGAAAAAGAAAAGCAGGATCCCATCCACGAACTAGAACTGAAACTGGCAAAAAGCATTGCAGCCAATCCCTTGCTCAATGTCACACAACATTACAAGAACATTGGAACAGACACATACTATGGAAATTTAGCAAGGCAATCACTTGAATCAAAAGACTACGTGAAAGGAACGTATCTGAAAGGAAATATGAAAAAAGGAAGAATGCTCAGCCTGACAGAAAAAGGAATAGTAGAACTAGAACTGGAAAAAAATACTGCGCGGTTTGGTGGAACAGTGCACATCAATGTTGTCGAAAGTGTAGCTGAAAAATTCAGAGAGTTTGGATGCACAGTAGAGAAGGAAAAGTCACTTGGTCACAACAAATACGCCGACTTGGTAGTGAACTCTAAAATCGCGGTTGAGGTAGACATGAGAGAGTTACGCGAGAGCAACATACAAAAAAATCTCGAATCAGGTTTTGATCAGATAATAGAGATATGTTACGAAAAAACACAGTTAGACAGTTTCAAAAAGAAACTAGAAAAAATGGATATGAAAGACGAAGATAGAAAAAAGATTACACTAACAGACTACAACACGTTTTGCAAAATGAAAACACTTGCGGAAATATTTGGAGACACAAACAATGGTCAGTGACACACAAAAAACACTTGAAAGGGAGCTTGAAAGGCTGAAACGCACAACGCACCACGGACAGGACTTGCGCGTAAAATGGCTGCCAGTTGACAAACAGATTTCAGGCGAGATAAAAAACAACATCATATTCATCTACGATCTGGAAGAGCCTATCGCACTAGACACCTTGTGTCACGAGTTCATAGAGTACATAGTCATCAAGTCAATAGAGCCATACCGACAACTTGCAAACAAACTCATGGAGATGTTCAACGAAAATGCCTACGCTATAAAAGAAGAAACAGTAGAGGGGATAACTAATCTCGTATCTGGTATCCGTATAAAAAATAGGCCCGACGAAATATCATAAAAAAACAGGTCGGGCAATATCAACATCACCGGTCGACGGAATCGGCTCGCTCATTGTCCTTTTCGGCCCTTTACGCTCCGCTCTGAAAGGTCCCCGCTCCTGCGCGTCGCTGAAAAGAACATGGCTCGCCTCCTGAATTAACCCTCGAGGTGGTTTGGAATGTTCGTGCTAAACGGGAATCAGGAAAAGGTTCTCTTGGCTCTAAGGAGGTGCGGTCTCTCGCAGTATGAGGGCAGGGTGCTGTTCACACTACAGATGACTGGCGAATCGACCGCTTGGAATCTTTCAAGGAAGAGCGGAGTCCCGCAGTCGAAGATATACGGGGTGATTTACAAAATGCTGGACAAGAGGATGGTTGGAGTATCGGATGGAAATCCCCTGACGGTCAAAGCCCTCCCTCTCGAAAAGCATCTTGACAGATATCAAAAGAGGGTACAGAAACAAATCCAGAAAGACAGGAGATATCTTGGCAGGATAATCAAGAACTTGAGACCGTGCTTCAAGCCTTACGACAGGTACGTGAGGATATTCGCGCCAAGATACAACGGTCGTTAATGATGAGCGAAGCCGAGAAAGTAAGAATCGATGAAAATGATTTAGGTCAAATACAAATTTCTCATATTATCTTGTGGGTGGATTTTTTTGTTATTCTGGGACGGTAACTAATTCTTTTTGATCGAGTTTTCGTCAAACTCTAAAATAATTTTGTCGTTTTTCCTATCCATGAACAATGAAAACAAGTAAAGAGCGTTTCTCCCAAGAAGGCTTGGAGAATTAAAAGCAATTTTTTCGTTCTCATGGTTCCTGCTCTTCGATACAAAAATTTTTGGAAAATTTAGCTTTAACTGCTCTCCTTTATCAGACATAAAGATTAGAACTAATTTCTCTAATGAATACACATCAGCAGAATCGGTGGCTGTGTAGGCATCTCCCTCCTCTTTTTTCAAATTGTCAACATCCAATCCTAAATCCATCAAATCCTTAAGAGATAGAGATGTATCAGAAAGCCCAGTGTCAATCATAAAGGCGATGTTCTCTCGAAAGCTACCCTTTCCATCCTTTAGATGTGCCATCATGAATGGAGCATCATTTACATCACTCTGAAAAAAACCAGAAAACTGCATTTGTATGTGTCATACGGAAGGGTACATAATGTTTTTCTTTTTCTCTATGTACTTTACTGCAATTGTGCAAAAGTTGATTCCGTATTGATCTCTTAGACCCGAGATCAAGCTTTTGTAATTTGTTCCAGTTGCAATGATTTTCTCATCTTTTACGGCAATGTATTCTTCGGGATGTTTGGATAAAAGAGCATCATAGTTTCTGGATATCCATTTCAAGTTCATTTCTTTTTTCTTTAGCCTCTGGACCTCATCTTTAGATATGAAGTCTTTTCCTATCTCTACAGTTACTTGATTTCCTGCAGAATATTTGTCCGAATCCATAATATCACCTATGATTGTAATTATATGATTATCAGATGGCTTAAGCTTAAGGGAACTGTTGTTAATAGTGATAGACCAGTTATTTTACGTAATATTGCATTGTACATAGTTATTGTAAAAACTGCCCGAAATCCATATATAAGCATACTGGACAATTTGTTCACGATCTGCCATGTTTTCATCCGATTTTCGCTCCAATGAGCGAATTTATGAATAATTCCGATTGCACCATTGTAATTCTTGCATTTCTTTCTATTTTGTCGTACCGATGAGTTTTTAGAATGTCGATGAGAGATCTTCCCATGAATCTACCTAACGCGATAAGACTTGATGGCAGGACCCTTCATACCCTGGCAAACTCCAACTTGAGCCTTCCATTTGTAATTCTGAACGAAGATATCGCAAATGAGTTACGACTTCACAAAATCGCATGCACATACGTCAGAGAGACGATGGATCCTGACAGTAAGAAGGAGAACAGAACGGGAAGCCACTGGCTGATTCTTGAAAGCGGAGCGCCTGTTAAAGCAACCAGAAACTGCAACGGAAAGAATTGTTGGAACAGCTAAATTATTTTTTGATGTTTGGGTTTCTTGACTTTAGCCACAGAGTATCGAAGTAATCAGTGGTCTTTTTTATCAAGTCTGGGTCTGAAACCGTAATTCCCAAATTGAACTGCCCCTGGAGACTTTTTTGAGTAAGATCCGCAGAGGAAATCAACGCTTCGAAATTATCCCTTATTAAAATCCGCGAATGAACGTCCGGATGTATTCGATAGCTTTCTGGAAATTGGCTTTGAATTTGAATTAAACCGTCTTTTGCCAGCCCTTTAATCTCTGGGTCATTCCTCAAAATAATTTGTATTATCACGCCCTTGCTTTTCTTTTGCAAAAGTTTGTTGATTACCGTCATGTCCACGTATGGAGATATGATTTTGAGGCTTTCTTTGCTATCAGCAATCAGCCTTTCAAATTCATTTTTTAATGATTCGTCCTCTGGCGGAACTGTAGTATGGATGTTAGGCGGCACGTCTTGCTCCGTCCATTCTTCAAATAAGGCAAGACTAACTTGTTTTGAAGTATAAGTGGAATATCTATTATCAAGTACAAAGTAAACAATGCCGTTTCCTATCACTGGCAACCTGAAGTTTCCTTCCTTTACCTGACCTGTCTTGAAAACAGTCTCGGTTGGATTTATGTAGTATGAGTTAGATTCGAAACATCGCTTCATCCAGTTATGAAATTGTTCTTCGGTAAAAACGTAGCAAATTATATCATCAACATAACCTTGACGTGGCTGACTCACAGTGAAACTACCGTTAAGGGTGTGGTCAAGTCTTGAACTATGGTCCAAGTACATAGCCTTTATGAAAATTCCAGAACCACTGGTACCTATCAGAAATGACCCGCTCAAGATCTCTTTCTGTTTATGAGCCAAATTATTTTTCACTTACGATTTGCCTAATAATAAGAGTATGACATGGACTAAACCATAAAACAATGAGCGAAGTCGAATTATGAAAGTTTGAAAATCAAGACTGCAAGTTTTATCTTTATCTTTTTGTCGCCAGGGTAGTGAAATTCATAGTTGAACCATGACCTATCTGATTTGTCTACCTTCTTTTCATAATTCTCATGTGATGAAATTTCTTTTTGAACTGTTTGCAGGACATCTGATATTTTTTTAGCCTTAAAAAAAATAATTATTGCAGTATAAAGATCCCTCCATGTTGAATCAGATAATAGCTGGCTTATACCACTCAAGAAATCCGCTTTGCCCCTCCAAATCTTACATTCGGCAATAAACAGATTCGAACCGCCTTCGCGAATCAAGATATCTGTTTTTCCCTTCCGATTGATAGATTCGGCCGTAACAGATCCTCCACTTAAATGAGTTGTGAGTACAGTTACCAATTGGTCTCGAAGTTTATTCTCGTCGTCACTGTATACAGATGACTGTTTTTCCATTGATTTCCCAGATTCGTTTATTATTTTTAGAATCTGGAAATATTTTGATTCGAGTTGAGGGTCAGGCTCATTAATAGCTGTAGATTTTGTTTCACCACTTTTAATGCTGAAACTAGATTCTTTTTTCATATCATCACCAGATTTTTCTTCTGGCTGATTAACTATTTCTTTATTCGAAGGAATGCTGACAAGTTTGCAATTATGTTCTATATCTGTCACCATGAGATGGTTTTTTGCTAAATCCTCGTTTACTTCTGGAATGACCCAATTTCGATTTTGAATGCTTAATCTGTTTAGATAAGCGATAAAAAATTCAGGATTCTTTAGGCAGTAATTTACAAGTGCTTTTGCTTGATTTTTTTTGTTCATGGATGATGAGTCCATTTCATCAAGAACCTTTTCCCATTCAATGTTATTTTCATCTGCAAAATCTCTCAATGAATCGGTGGTGCCCCTCCAAGCCTGAGCGAGATAAAGTTTTGTGCTTAAAGAAAGATTGATTGTGATCATTATCCAAGCAACTAAGATTATTCAATAATATAAAAAAGATCAGTTGAACAAGAAGAGTGGTATCTAAGCAGACAGAAAAGGACACTAAGCGAAGCCGAAAAACCGTCGACGTTAAGATATCAAAAAAACAAGATGAAATCGTGAAGACCTACCTTGAAAGCGATTGGATAGAAGTGCATAGTAGCAGGTCGCGGTACATGGCAAAGGTCTTCCTTACCGACGGCAGCGAGGCCTACATGATAGTCGCGACGCCGACCGGGAAGAAATTTTTCAGGGTGCGGAGCGAACTGCTGCGCCTAGGGGAGATTGGATTTTTCGAAAAGGTTATGGAAAGTGCTGAAGAACTGACGCTGAGTCAGGCCTCTGAAATGGGATTTGTTGAAAGGAAAGGACAGTGAGCGAAGCTGACAATTATTTTATTTTTGACTTTAATTTACGTACTTGCAATTCAAGGGAATCTAACCGTCTTTCCAATTTCTCAATCCGTCTTTCATCAGGAGATAGTCTTCGTCTAACCTTCTTAACTCAATGTTCAGAGCTAACCATTTCTATTCATCCAATGATAATAATGAGATTTAAGAATAGACCTTCAGATAATCATTATGGCTGTGCAGTACGAGGTTCTAATCTGTCCATTTTGTCATAAAGGAGAGATATCGTGCCTTTACTTTCCTTCCGCTGTCAGCGTTAAAAGAAATGTAACAGCATCCCTTCCAGGAAAAGGATCCATAAGTAAGAGTAGGGAAACTTGGATAGTACAATCTGGTTGTATTAACTGTGGAAAAGGTAAAGACGAGGTAGAAAGAGAACTTAGAAAAGAAGGTTTTGCATGATCGGATTTTTAATCCCTTGTTCCAAGAAAGAAAGGTAATACCATGAAATCAAAAAAAGAAGGAAATAACGGGGCAAATCTCGGTTTTGAACAGAAATTGTGGCTTGCTGCTGATAAAATGCGAAGCAACATGGATGCCGCAGAATACAAACATGTCGTTCTGGGCCTGATTTTCTTAAAATACATCTCTGACGCTTTTAACGAAATTTATGAAGAGCTAAAAAAAGATTCAACCTCTGATCAGGAGGATGTTGATGAATACATTTCAAGAAGAGTCTTTTGGGTTCCAAAGAAGGCAAGATGGGACTATATTTCCAAGAATGCAAAGCAGCCGGAAATTGGAAAGATAATCGATGAGGCAATGGATGCAATAGAAAAGGACAACCAATCACTCAGAGGTGTTCTTCAGAAAAACTATGCGAGACCTGCTTTGAACAAACAGAGATTAGGGGAGCTGATTGATTTGATCGGCACAATAGGTTTAGGTGATAAATAAAGCCGAAGCAAAGACATTCTTGGAAGGGTTTACGAATATTTTCTGGGACAGTTTGCAGATGCAGAAGGAAAGAAAGGCGGGCAGTTCTATACTCCAAGGAGCATTGTCAAGCTTTTGGTAGCGATGTTGGAACCGTACAAGGGGAGAATCTTTGATCCTTGCTGTGGTTCTGGTGGAATGTTTGTTCAGTCGGAAAAATTCATCGAAGTTCACGGAGGAAAAATCGGCGACATCTCAGTCTTCGGCCAGGAGAGCAACCAGACAACATGGCGCCTCTGTAAGATGAATCTTGTAATCAGAGGGATCGATGCAAATGTGGAATGGGGAGACTCATTTCGTGATGACCAGTTCAAGGATTTGAAAGCAGATTTCATCCTTGCAAATCCTCCTTTCAATGACAGCGACTGGGGAGGAGAACTTTTGCAAGACGACGTGAGATGGAAGTTTGGAGTTCCTCCAAAAGGAAATGCCAACTTTGCATGGGTGCAACATTTCATACATCACCTTTCGCCTACTGGAATTGCTGGCTTTGTTCTGGCCAATGGTTCAATGTCATCCAACATGTCAGGCGAAGGAGAAATCCGCAAAAACATAATCGAAGCTGATTTGGTTGACTGCATGGTCGCTTTGCCAAATCAATTATTCTATAACACGATGGTTCCTGCTTGCCTGTGGTTTGTTTCACGCGATAAGAAAAACCACAAATTCAAGGATAGAAGAGAGCATGTGCTTCTCATTGATGCCAGAAAACTTGGAACGATGGTTGATAGACGACACAAAGAACTAACAGATGCAGACATCAGGAAGATTTCAAATACATACCGCACTTGGAGAGGAGGAATAAAAGATAAAAAGTATCAGGACATTCCAGGTTTTTGCAAATCTGCTTCTTTAGAAGAAATAAGGAAACATGGGTGGATTCTGACTCCAGGTGGGTATGTAGGAGCAAAAGAAGAGGAAGAGGGGGATGATATATTTGAAGAAAAGATGAAGAAACTTACTGCTGATCTCTCAGCGCAATTAAAACAGAGACAGAAATTAGATGAAGATCTAAAAAAGAATTTGAGGAGTATTGGATATGGATTATAAAAAAGAACAGATTAAATCAAAGGTCTTAAAGTGTATCAATCTATTATTGAAACAAGATTTATTTTTACTAAAAAATGACGCACAAGAGCGCTCAATAACTCATAAATTTGCTGAATATCTCCAACAAGAATTTTCAGATTGGCATGTTGATTGTGAGTATAATAGAAATTTAGGTAAAATAAAAAGAAGAGAAAATGGTTCGGGATTTAATCCTGATATTATTATACACATAAGAGAAACTTATAACGATTTTCTAATTATTGAAGTAAAAAAATCAAATGGCCAAAATAATGATGAAGTTAATCGGTTAAAAGAAGCAACAGAAAATAACTCTAGGCTTCATTACAAATTAGGTTTGTTTATTCTGTTTTATGTTGAACAAAATTATCAAAAACATCCTGAATTAAGGTGGTTTGAAAATGGGCAAGAAATCGAACTTTAAAACTAAATTCAAACAAACTGAAGCCGGAAAGTCCATGAAGCCAGTTATGGCTAGTGAGTGGTTCGCAACAACACTCGGACAATTGACTGACTTCGTTTCAGGTGGGACTCCATCTAAGGAGAATGCTAGTTATTGGAATGGATCAATCCCATGGGTGTCCGCAAAGGACATGAAACACTTCTTTCTTGAGGATACTGAAGACCATATAACAGAGGAAGGAATGCGTAATGGAACGAAGCTCGTTCCTGAGAATACTGTCTTCTTGTTAACGAGAGGCATGACATTACTCAATGATGTGCCTATCTGCATTGCACATCGTCCTATGGCATTCAATCAGGACGTTAAGGCACTGCGACCAAAGGGTGGAATTGACACACGATTTCTTCCCTATCTTTTGCTCGGTAATAAGCAACATCTTCTTAGCCTAGTTGATTTAGCTGGTCATGGGACGGGACGACTTAACACGGACGAACTAAAGAGTTTGAATGTTCTACTTCCGACCGAGCCCGAACAACGCGCTATCGCATACATCCTCGACACACTAGACAACAAGATAGAACTCAACCGTCAAATGAATAGGACTCTTGAAGCAATAGGTCAAGTAATATTCAAGCAGTGGTTCAATGACTTTGAATTTCCGAATGAACAAGGAAAACCGTACAAATCTTCGGATGGAGTGATGGTTTACAATGAAGAGTTACGAAAAGAAATACCACGAGGATGGAAGATCTCAACTGTTGGAAAAGAATTTAAAATAGTTTTAGGCGGTACTCCTTCAAAAGCAAAAAAAGAATATTGGGAAAATGGAGATGTTCCTTGGATAAACTCTGGAGCAATTAATGAATTTCCTGTTGTTCAAGCGAGTAAAAAAATAACTAAAATCGGTCTAAACAACTCAGCAGCAGAACTAATGCCAAAAAGAACAGTAGTTTTACCCTTTGTTATTTCAATAGGAAAAGAGATTAGAATAAGCATTTTGGGAATAGAATCAAGTGGCAATCAATCTGTTTTAGGAATAGTTGAAAATGAAAATATTGGAGCAGAATACATCTATTATTATGTTCAGTCAATTAAACACGACGTATATTCTTGGGCTACAGGTGGAGCGCAACAGCACATAAACAAAGGGAATATCAATAGAGCAAAAATATTATTACCAGACAAAGATACACAATTAAAATTTAATAAAATTTTGAATTCTGTATTTGAACAGATAATAAATAATAGTTTAGAAAATTTAAATCTAGAAAAAATTCGAGACTATCTTTTACCTAAACTTGTGTCTGGAAAGATAAGAGTTCCAGTAGAGGTCAGATAACATGAGAAAAGCAATAAGCGAAGCAGATGTCGAGGAAAATGTTTTAGCTATACTGAAAAGTCTCGGGTACGAAATAATCAGGGGAGACAACGAGGACTATCTTCCCGGCGGACCTTTGGCATTAAGACCTGATTACAAGGATGTTGTTCTTGTTGAAAGACTGAGAAAAGCACTAAAGAAAATCAATCCAACTATTCCTGAAGAGGCAAGAGAGCAGGCAGTAAAACAAGTTCTGAGAAGCGAAAGCCAGAAACTGTTAGCGGACAATGAAAATTTTCATAAAATGCTCGTTGATGGAATAGACATTCCAATCAAGGCGGAAGATGGCGAAAGCTACAAGAAGGTATGGCTCTTTGATTTTGAAAAGCCTGAAAATAACGAGTTCTGGGCCGTGAACCAGTTTACAGTAATCGAGAACAATGTAGAAAGAAGACCTGATGTCATGTTGTTTGTCAACGGAATTCCGCTACTGGTCATCGAACTAAAGAACCTGGCAGATGAAGATGCTACAATTTGGACTGCTTTTTCTCAGTTCCAGACCTACAAAGACCAACTGCCTTCCTTGTTCAGGTATAACGAGATTCTAGTGATAAGTGACGGAATAGAGGCAAGGGCAGGAACAATATCTTCTGAAAAAGAGAGGTTCATGCAGTGGAAGACAATTGATGGAGAAAAGCCAAGAAAGGGATTGACTGAGATCGAAGTAATCCTGAGGGGAATGTGCGACAAGCAAAGGCTCTTGGATATTGTAAGAAATTTCATCGTCTTTGAAAAAGACAAAGAGACCATAAAGAAACTAGCAGCATACCACCAATACTGGGCAACAAACAAAGCAGTAGAGTCAACTATCGCAGCAAGAAAAGGAAACAAAAAAGCCGGAATTGTCTGGCACACCCAAGGATCAGGAAAGTCACTTACGATGATCTTCTATTCTGGAAAACTTGTCAGGGAATTAGATAATCCGACTCTTGTTGTCTTGACCGACAGAAACGATCTGGACGATCAATTATTTGGAACCTTTGGAAGATGCCAAGACATTCTACGACAAAAACCAGTTCAAGCAGGGTCAAGAAAAGAACTGCAAGAACTGCTCAAGGTCTCCTCAGGCGGTGTGGTGTTTACTACAATACAAAAATTCTTCCCTGAAGAAGACAGAGAAAAGCATCCTGTCTTGTCAGAAAGAGACAACATTGTTGTTATAGCTGACGAGGCCCACAGAAGCCAGTATGGATTTTCTGCAAAAATTCTAAACAAAAAAGACAAGACCCTGATAACATACGGCTATGCTAAATATCTCAGGGATGCATTGCCAAAAGCTTCGTTTATTGGATTTACCGGAACTCCGATAGAAAAGGCAGACAGGTCAACTCCTGCCGTTTTTGGAAAATATGTCGACACTTACGACATAGAACAAGCAGTAGACGATGGTGCCACTGTAAGGATCTATTATGAAAGTCGACTCGCAAAACTTGAACTTAAGCCTGAGGAGAGACCAAAAATCGACAAAGAGTTTGAGGAGGTAACAGAAGGTGAGGAGGTGGAAGGAAAGGAGAAACTAAAGAGCAAATGGGCAAGAGTGGAAAAAGTTGTTGGTTCTCCAAAGAGAATAGAAAGAATAGCACGAGACATTGTAAAACACTTTGAAAATAGGACATCGGTCTTGGAAGGAAAAGGAATGATCGTCTGCATGTCAAGAAGGATATGCGTTGATCTTCACAATGCGATAGCAAAACTAAGACCAGAGTGGTACAACAAGGAAGACGACGAGGGTTTCATCAAAGTTGTCATGACTGGTTCTGCTCCAGACCCAAAGGACTGGCAGCAGCACATAAGAAACGGAATAAGGAGAAGGAGAATAGGAGACAATTTCAAGGATCCAAATCATGATCTTAAACTAATCATTGTAAGGGACATGTTTCTGACAGGGTTTGACGCACCTTCACTTCATACGATGTATCTTGACAAGCAGATTAGGGGCCACACGCTGATGCAAGCAATAGCAAGGGTAAACCGTGTCTATCCTGGAAAAGAAGGTGGCCTAGTGGTTGATTACATGGGTGTGGGTGCTGAGCTGAAAAAAGCCCTGATTGATTACACCACAATCGGAGGAAAGGGCAAGCCCACATTTGATCAGGACAAGGCGGTAATGCTGATGCAGGAAAAATACGAAGTTGTCAAGG
>JACQFM010000104.1 GCA_016200035.1 Nitrososphaerota archaeon | reverse complement strand
TCGTTTCTTTCAGATACTTTCTTCCAAACCATATCATTCAAAAAAATCTTGATCAATATCTAGATTATCTTTTGATAGTATTTTATACCCCTTTAATTTGAAACCCTACATGAGTAAGATAAAGGACCAACGTCTTGCAGAAAAAGGAAAGCTATCTTATGAATGGGCCAAAGATCACATGAAAATTCTTACAAACACTATTGATCGCCTAAAAAGATCACAACCACTGAAAGGAATAAGACTTGGAATTTGTTTACACATTACAAAGGAAACCTCAGTTTTATTGATGGGCGCAAAAGCTCTTGGTGCAGAAGTAAGCGCCTGTGGGGCAAACCCACTTTCAACTCAGGATAATATAGCTGCCTTTCTTGCCTCAAATGGAATTAACATATATGCATGGGCGGGTCAGACTCCTAAAGAATATGACTGGTGCATTGAAAAGATGCTCAGCCATAAACCACAAATTCTAACCGACGACGGTTCTGACTGTCATAGTAAGGTCCATGGTAATTCAAAATATTCTTCTTTGAAAATAATGGGAGGCACTGAAGAAACAACAACCGGTGTAATTAGACTAAAAGCACTTGAGAAGCAGAGAAAACTTCGATATCCTGTAATTTCTGTAAATGATGCTTATACAAAACACATGTTTGACAACCGATATGGAACCGGCCAAAGCACCATAGATGGCTACCTTAGGGCCATAAACTTACTTTTTGCTGGCAAACGCGTGGTTGTTGCTGGATATGGTTGGGTTGGAAGGGGTGTTGCATCAAGAGCCCATGGCATGGGAGCCAAAGTATACGTAACAGAAATCGACCCTGTGCGAGCCTTGGAAGCTCATATGGATGGTTACGAAGTTCTAACAATGAGTGAGGCAGCAAAAATAGGTGACATGTTCATAACTGCAACTGGACAAACAGGAGTGATCAGAAAAGAGCACGTTATGAAAATGAAAGAAGGTGCAATATTGGGAAATGTAGGTCACTTTGATGTTGAGGTCGATGCAAACTTTCTACTAAACGAATCAAAATCAGTACGAGAAGTAAGACCAAACCTTGACGAGTGTGTGCTCAAAAATGGAAAACGAGTTTATTTGATTGGAAAAGGGAGAATTGCAAACTTGGTTGCAGCAGAAGGGCATCCAGCTGAAGTCATGGCACAATCTTTTTCGAACCAACTTCTTTCCATGATTTACATAGCAAAGAATCACAAAAAGATAGGAAAAAAAGTGATAACGGTTCCATCTGAGATAGACAAGCAAATAGCCTTTGACGCAATTAAGGCAATGGATATTCAAATTGATAAACCCACAAAAGCGCAGATAAGATATGCGCAAAGCTGGGGATAGCTTAAATTCGCCACACCTTTAACACATCCAATGAATAACAAGGCAATCATAACCAGTGCCTTACCATATGCAAATGGTGAAATTCATCTTGGACATGTAGCCTCAACCTACTTGCCTGCTGATATTACGACAAGATTTCTTAAGCTAAAAGGAGTGGAAGCCTACTACATATGTGCATCAGATGATTTTGGTACTCCGATTCTAATTCAAGCGGAAAAAGAGAAAAAAGATCCGGCTAACTATGTAAAATTTTGGAATAAGCGAGATCTTGAGGACTTTATAGCATTTGGAATAAAATTCGATTTTTTCTATAGAACAAGCTCGCCTGAAAATATAGAGTTTGTCCAAAATGTATTCAAAAAATTATGCGAAAATGGTCACATCTATGAAAAGGAAATAATTCAGTTTTATTGTAAATTTGACAAAAAATTTCTGCCTGACAGATACGTAATTGGAAGGTGTCCATACTGCAAGGCAGAAGACCAGTACTCTGATCTATGCGAAAAATGTGGCCGAGTGCCAACAGAGATAGAAAACCCGCGATGCTCCATTTGTAAAAACATACCAGTTAAGGAAAAAACAAAACACTACTTTTTCAAACTCACCAATTTTGTAAAGGATTTGAATCAATGGCTTGAAGAAAATCCTCATTTACAAAAAGATGTAAAAAAATATGTTCAGAACTGGATTCGAGATGGTCTGGTAGATTGGGATATTACAAGAGACATAAGCTGGGGAGTGTCAATTCCAGAACCGGAGGCTAAGGGCAAGGTCTTTTATGGGTGGTTTGATAACCATCTTGCTTACATCTCATCTACAATCAAATTTCTTAATGAAAAGGGAATTGATGGAATAAAGTTTTGGAATTCGGCCGATATTTACCACTTTATTGGAAAGGATATCGTTTATCATCATTATCTATTCCTTCCAGCAATGAGAATTGGAATAAAAAAAGAGTACAAGTTGCCAGACTATATCCCAACAAGAGGGCACCTTATGCTACAGGCAAAAAAAATTTCAAAGAGCAGAAACTGGTACATAGGCCTCAAAGAGTTTCTGAATCTATATCCGGCTGATTATCTGAGATTTTATCTGACCTCAATTACTCCATACCGTCAGGACGATCTTAATTTTGATTGGGATGAGTTTTCCGCAAAAATTAATTCTGAATTAATAGGAAATGTTGGCAATTTTGTAAATCGCTCACTGGGATTTACACAAAAAAATCACGCAGGAGTAGTGCCGGCTGAAGACCAACTTGATGAAATTGATAGGGATGTAAAAGACAAAATCACGAACTTTGCTGGTCAGTTAGGCGAGCTGATGGAACAAAACCATCATGACAGGGCAATTAAGAAAATATTAGAATTTTCAGCGCACTTTAATCAGTACTTCCAGCGCAAGGAGCCTTGGAAGAACGGACCTGGAACGAAAAGTTGTGTCTATATCGCAGTTAACGCCGTGCGTTCACTTTCGATAGGATTATTTCCATTTTTACCCGAATCGGCTGGGAAGATATGGAGTCAGCTAAACATGCAGGGCAAAGTTTCGGATCAAAAATGGGAGTCCATTTCGGAGTTTGGTGTGAAACCTGATCACAGGATTGGTGATGTGTTCCCACTCTTTAAGAAAGTGGAAGATGCAGATATCCAAAAATATAAGGCAAAGTTGGGCTCGTCGTAATTTCAGTTTTTTTTCAATCCACTCATCTTGTCAATGAAGGCAAGAATTCCTGTGTAATCAATATCGGCAAAACCGCTACTCTCAGCATCTTGGTAAATTCTATTGGCAAGTGATGACACTGGCAAAGATATGCCAAGTTGCTTTGCAGCCTCGCTTATCGTATCTAGATCCTTCTTCATCATTTTTAGCGAAAAGGTTGGTTCAAAGTTGCCTTTGATCATTTTAGGACCCTTATTGACACTCATTCCAGTTTTGAAGTATGTGGAATTTAGAATTTCTAAGAATGTTTCTGGATTGAGACTGGCCGCCCTTGCAAGAGTTATCCCTTCCGACAATCCCAGGGCTAGAATTGCAATCTGTATATTCATAACAAGTTTCATAGCGTGGCCAGAACCATTGTCTCCCAAGTGGAAGTGCTTGTTTCCAATAAAATCAAAAACTTTTTTGTACTTTTCGTAAACCTTCTTATCCCCTCCTATCATCACTACAACTTCACCTTTTTCAACCAAGTTGGGGCCACCCATTACCGGTGTGTCAATCATGGTTATGCCGTTTTCCGAAAATTTTTGAGCTATTTTCCTTGATGAGATTGGATTTATTGTGCTCATTTCTGCGACAACAAGACCATCATGCCTACCTTCAACTATGCCATCTTTGCCAAATGCCACTTCTTCTACAGCCTTAGCATCCTTTACTACTGTTATTACCAAATCACAAGCTCTTGCAACATCTTTTGGTGAGCTGGCAACTTCTGCGCCAAATTCTCTGAGAGATTCTGCCTTCTTTGCTGTTCTATTGTAAACAGTCACCTCATGCCCAGTATTTAGCAATCTTATAGCTACAGCTCTTCCTAAAAAACCAGTTCCTATTATGCCAATTTTTGTCATTCTTTGATTAATTGCTTAACAAACAGTATTTGTCTCTATTGGAAATCTAGGTAATTTTTTTCTTCTTGTACAAGTTTTCTAAATCTTTCATTATCTCTTAGTCCCTTGAAATCTAAATCTCCACCAGCTTTGAATTTAAAAATAGGATCTAAATTTATTGCCTTTTCAAGAAGTTCAAGTGCTTCAGAATAGTTGTTTTGGAGTGCCTGGCTACAGGCTTTATGGTAGAGTGTATTGGCGTGAAGCGGTTTATTCTCTAGGATTTTATCATAGCATGCAGCCGCTTCTTCATACTGTGATAGATAATGAAAAGATAACCCTTTGTTAATCAAGGCTATGATATTTTTTGGATTAATTTCTAAAACTTTGTCATAGCAACTTATGGCTTCTTTATATCTGCCAAGATTTCCTAATGAATGACCTTTGTTTGTTAGCGCATCTACATGATATGGATTAATTTTCAGGGCTTTGTCAAAATACGAGATTGCTTCTCTTGGTTTACCTATCTTACGAAACAACATGCCTCTATGATGTAGTTCGTCTGCCGTCTCGTCTTTATCTGAAGAAAATAGAATCTTATCACTCATACAACTATGGATCTACGTTTATCACTTAATCCTTTTCTAGATTGCTCATACCTCATGGATTACAATTCCTAATTTGAAAAGATCCCTAAGACTTTTGTAGATAATGATCTAATTAGCTCAGGCATAAAGAAATGAAAAAACTCAGAGCATGTCCTATATGTCCAATTTGTAGTTCAAGAAAGTTTGAGAGATTAAAAGGAAAAGAGACCAGAGTGAGATGTCTCAAGTGTAAAAATGAGATGGTTATCT
>JACQFM010000099.1 GCA_016200035.1 Nitrososphaerota archaeon | reverse complement strand
ATGGACCCAAGAGGGAATAGAATCAATACAGACGAGAAATGTTGCAGCTGTTCAGACAGTATACAATATTTTAGAACAAAATCCTGGAAACGAGTTGATTTCTCAAGCTGAAAAGCATAATGTTGGAATGCTTGTGAGGGTTCCTGATGCTTCTGGGATTTTGACAGGAAAGGTAAATGCAGACACAAAGATTAGTGAAAAGGATCACAGATCAGTCCGAAAGGGTGAGTGGATAAGAGAATCCCTACGTAAAGTGGATCAGCTCATGCCAATTGCGAAAAGAAACGGTCTTAACGTAACTGAACTTGCAATCAAGTTTATTTTGTCAAAGAGGGCAGTATCGTCTGTTCTTCCAACGGTGGTAGAGTTAGAAGAAATAGAGATGTTTTCTCAGATGTCAGATGGCAAATATCTTAGTGAGGAAGACATGAAGGAAATAACAGATTTGTTCAATCAGTGGCCTCAATACGAGTTGAAGGCATCAGTTCTAACAACCTAACATGACAAGATAGGGAAAATTATGACAGTATTATATGATAATTTGAATTCTAAGCTGTAACGTAGTCCTCTATCTTGTATTCGTGCTCTACGAAATATTCCACTCGAGTCTTCTTGAATTCACGTGAACTAAATAAGATCTTGTAGTCGTCTACGCTGATGTGTCTTTGGATTTCCTTTGCCATTTGTTCTGCATCTTCAACAGTTTTACAGTGAACCATCGAAAATATGTTGTATGGCCAATCTTGGTATACAGGCCTTTCATAACAATGACTAACCTGCGGGAAGGCACCAAGCTTTGCACCAACCTCATCAATTCTTTCTGTTGGAACTTTCCATACAATCATTCCATTTGCGATAAATCCCGCGTCTCTGTGTCTTAGGATGGCGGCAAATCTTCGCATAACGCCAATCTCTTCATAAAATTTTGCCTTTTCAAGCAAAGCTTCTTCTGTGATTCCAAGGCTTTGTGCAGATTTCAAAAATGGCCTCTTTACAATTTCCAAATCTTTTTGAAGTTCACGTATGTATCTCTTGTCTTCATCCGTTACAACAAATTTTACATCTCGGATCTTCTTCTTTTCTTCTGTTGGCTTGACTTCTGGTGCACTTTCTTCAACCATATCCAGCTTAACTCCGATCTTGAAGAGTTTGATAGTAGGAAGAAGTCTTATCTTTTTTATTCCTGATAATTTTGAAAATTTATCGACCTCATTTTTGAGATCATTACCAGGTGGGACTGCAAGGGTAAACCACAAATTGTATTCGTGATTCCTTTCGTAGTTATGACTAACACCTGGATGCTTGTTAATTTGATTTGCAACATAATCTAGCTTTTCTGGTTCTATTGACATTGCAATTAACGCACTTTTGTAGCCTAGCTTTCTTGTGTCAAAGATGGCACTCAGCTGTCTGATTATGCCTGTCTTTTTCAGGGCTACAAGTCTTCTTGTTAGTTCCTCTTCTTTAATTCCAAATTTTTGAGCAATAACTGCAAAAGGTTCAGGAACTAGTGGAAAGGTCCATTGGATCTCATTTAGAATTGCTTTATCAAGTGTATCCATAGACATTAAGAACACAGCTCTGCTTGCAACTAAAAAATGTACCGCGTTTCTTGCAATCTATAAATATCATTCAGAACGTGCCAGAATTATTGATAGTAGACCTTAACCTAAGGGGAAAATTGGTCATAATTGTTGGCGGGGGACAAGAGGGACTAAAGAAAATAAACTCTCTACTAACACAGGATTGCAAGATTTTGTTGATTAGTGACAAAACCAATAATCAGATTTTAAATTATGTAAAACAAAAAAAAATTACCTTTAAAAAAATGAAATTAAAAAATGCTAGCTTTCTTGATAAGTATAGACCATTTATGGTCATGGCCACTACTGACGATAAGAAATTAAACCGAAAGATAGTCGAACAGGCCAAGAAAATGCGTTGTTATGCATATGCCGCAGATGATCCTGCAGTCAGTGATTTTGCACATCCTTCCGTGATAAATATAGAGGATACTGTTCAGATTGCTGTCTCTACCGGCGGTAGGAGCCCTGCAATGGCAAGAAAGATAAGAATGCAAGCAGAAAAAGTCTTTAAAAAAATTATTAAAAAAGATGACATATACCAGATAAAACTCCAAGAAATGGCTCGATCGATAGCAAAAAAGAAGTTACCGACCTTTCCTGAGCGAAAAAGATTCCTTTATGGGGTCATGAATGATAATCATATTAAACAGTTAATAAAAGAAGGAGATTTTAAAAAGGCACAAAAGCGTGTTGTAGAAATGCTAGGTGAATGGAAATAAGTCACAACGTCATAAATGCAAGGGTTACTTACCGCAAGGCTCCCATCCACATGCTGGAAAGGTTTACTTTTAAAGACATAGAGTCAGCGTATTCTTCCTTCCTCAAACATTCTGGGCTGAGTGAATGTGTCATACTTCAAACATGTAACAGGATCGAGATCTTTGGTGCAAGCGATAACCACGATATTGAAAGGATTAAGAAAACCTGGGCATCCCTAGCAGGCCTTGATGAGACTGCATTCAAGGAAAACATGGAGATAAGTGAAGGACCAGAAGCGTATGAACACCTGCTAAAACTCACAGCTGGTTTAGACTCACTTGTTGTCGGTGAAGAACAAATACTTGGTCAGGTTAAAAATTCGATCTCAGCCGCAAAAGAGATGGAATCTTCTGGAAACAATCTGAACACACTTTTTGACAAGGCAATTCGAGTTGGAACCAGAGTAAGAAATGCCACGGGAATAAACCGCGGAAGTATTTCCATTGGTTCTATGGCCGTAAAGCTTGCAGAGGAAAATATAGATGATTTAAAATCAAAGTATATTTTGCTTATTGGAACTGGAGAGGCCGCCAGTCTTGTTGCAAAATCACTTAAAAAAAGAAACACGGAGTTTTTTGTTACAAGCAGAACCTTCGAAAGAGCAAAATCATTTTCTGAAACAGTAGGCGGAAAACCAATAAAATTTGAACAAGCTATTTCCAATTTTAGCAAAGTCGACGTCTTGTTTGTAGCAACCATTGCTCCATATTTCCTTGTGACTTATGAAAGAGTAAAAGAAGCCATGGAATCAAAAAAGAGAGGAATGATGATCCTTGACTTGTCTAACCCAAGAACTGTTGATGAAAAAGTTTCAACGATAGGAAGGATAAAGATGTTCAACTTGGATCAGATAGCTGAAATGGTGGACAAGAATATGCGAAGCAGGATAGGCGAGGTCTCCTCTGCGGAAAAAATAATTAGTGAAGAGCTTCCAGTAGTAGAGGCAGTGATGAAGAGATTGGAAGTAGAGCCTGTTGTAAAGAGTGTGTTCAAGGATATCGATATTGTACGAATAAAAGAACTAAAAAAGGCTCTACAGATGCTTGGTGAGACAGACAAACAAAAGATCAGGATAATTGATCAGCTCACTCAAGCAGTTGTGGAAGGAATCATATCAACTCCTATGAACAACTTAAGGAAGGCATCAGAGCAAGGTGACTCGGAGTTGCTCAAGATGTTCAGCAAACTATTTGATTATAAAACAAAAGAGTAACAGATTATATTGCTAGCAAAGAGTATTTTTTCGTATGAGTTTTCCTAATGTCAGGCTTCGTCGATTACGTAAAAACAAAAAAATTCGTGAGCTCTTAGAAGAAGTTAGACTATCCACAAAGGACCTCATCTGTCCCATCTTTGTCCAAGAGGATTTGAAATCAAGGATGCAGGTAGAGTCTATGCCCGATATCGAAAGACTCCCCCTAAAGGATGTTGTAGACGAAGTAAATTCTATAGCTGATCTTAAGATCCCTGCAATTATGTTATTTGGAATTCCTGCCAAAAAAGATGACATAGGTACAGCGGCATTTTCAGAAAATGGCATAGTTCAAAGAGCAATTTCTGAAATTAGAAAAAGTCTTGACAGTGAAATAGCAATTATGGCTGATGTCTGCCTGTGTCAATACACGACTGCAGCACATTGTGGCCTAGTTAAAGGAGATAAGATAGACAATGATTCCACTCTGGATGTTTTAAAAAAAATAGCTGTAAGTCAAGCGCAGGCTGGTGTTGACGTAGTCTCTCCTTCTGCTATGATGGATGGTCAAGTAAAAGCCATAAGGCAAGGACTTGATGATAGTGGATTTACGGATGTCGCAATTATGTCACATTCCGCAAAGCATCGTTCCTCACTATATTCACCATTTAGGGACATGGCACATTGTGCACCAAAGTTCAGTGACAGAAAAACCTACCAACTGCCGTACACAAACCCAACAGAAGCAATGAGAGAAGTTGAGACAGACATATTGGAAGGAGTCGATATTGTAATGATAAAGCCCGCCCTTGCATATCTTGATCTGATTGCAAAGACAAGAAGTAGCTTCAATATACCAATATCTGCGTACAGTGTATCAGGTGAATATTCTCTGATAAAAGCAGCAGCAAAACAAGGGTGGATCGATGAACGTGAAGTTACAATGGAAGTTTTGACAGCAATCAAGCGAGCTGGTGCAGACATGATAGTGACATATCTGTCAAAAATTGCGGCAAAGACACTCAACGGATAGGAAATGAGAGAAGATTTTGGTTTTGAAATTGACCGAGCCTTCGATTTATTACCCCATGTCATCGGTTCGAGTTGGGCAGTAATTTGGTTTCGTGTAAATAAAATCCGAAGTCCAACCAGAGAAGAGTATAGAAACAAAGTTGTAGAATATTTCAAAATGTTAGACAACCTAATAGATTCCTTTCCAAAGTCTGCAGAGTTTGATGAAATGATTGCTTTTGTAAAAAAAAGACAAAAGATAGAAATAGAAAAAATCCTTGCAGGAAAAAATCTTGAGGTAGAAAAGAGATTTGACAGGTATGTCGATTATGGGTAGATCTCTTTTTTCAAGTCGTTAAGATACTTTTGCATTATCTTGGTTCTTCGCTTGGCCTCTATTTTTGCAGTCTTTGTGTTCATCATTTTTTCTAGAATAAGCAATTTTTTGTAAAAATGATCCAATGTCCACTTTTGGTCATCTGGTCTTCTTCTTTGACAAAAGGGATCTAGTTTGCTATAAAATGGTCTATTACTGCGTCCTCCCACAGAAAATGCTCTAGCTATTCCTATGGCCCCAATTGCGTCAAGCCTGTCAGCGTCTTGAAGGACTCTACCTTCGATGGTTTCTGGAACTTTACCCCTTGAGAAGCTGTGGTCACGTATTGCGCCTGAGACCATACCAATTTCGTCTCGTGAATACCCATGCCTTTTGAGTATTTTTTGTGCTAAAATCGCACTTTTTAGAGAGGAATTACTTGATTTTCTATCAGATTTTGGAATTGAGACGATATCATGTAGCAATGCGGCTGAAAGCAGCAACTTCATTCTAGCCCCTTCCCTTTTGCCTATCTTCTCCGAATTTCTGTAAACTCGCATTACATGTTCAAAATCATGCGCGGGATCATTTTTTCTGACCAATTTTTTTACTTCTTCTTTTAGTTTTTCTATAGAACGCATTTTAGAATTTCCACAGCTTTGGTTTTACAAATTCAAGTTTTCTTGTTGTTAGCAACTTAGTCCAATTTACTGATGCAAAAAGCACGATCATGACAAGACTGCCAACGTCTGTAACAAGTATTCCTACTATACTATTGTGAAACAATTCAATAAATGGTTTTACTGTCACATTACTAATCGATATCATAATATAGTACACAATTACTCTTCCAGTCCAAAAACCCAGGAAGATACCTATGGACTTTGCCTTCATAATTCCGTATGCCATAAACAACATATTACTTGGCAAAGGTGATATTGAAAAGAGAAATGATAGAGAAAAAAAGCCGTACTTTCTTTTTTTAATGAATTGTTCAAGTCTTTCAAGGCTTGATTTTCTTTCTGACCCCATGAATTTTCTAAACAATCTACTTATGTACATCAAAATTACCCTACCAATTAACGAACCTGTGGCTCCAACAAGGGCAAGTCCTAAAATATTCAATTCTGGATTCACGGTGTAAAAAGTGGCCAAAACAATCCAGTTTGGAGGCATCAAAATAGGCGACGCGTTTATTACAACAAGTAAAAGAAAAATTCCAAGATATGATAGCTTTGCAAATTCTTCAAGAATATCCATCATTGGTCTTGTGAGCTCTACGGATCCTTTAATTGATTCTAAGACAACTAGTCACGAATTTTATGCCTCCTAAAAATGCAAAAATGATGTAGAATTACCATAAAAACTGTAAAGTTGTAGTCGCCCGATCTATATTGTTCAATAAACTGGACAATTCGTACAATATCCTTATAAGAATAAAATTACATTAGTAATATGTGAGCACAAAAGCGTGGAAATGTTATAGATGTAATCTGATTTTTGCAGATGAATCCCACGCAATGCTCCATGAAGATTTGTCTCGACATACTGTAAGAGAAATTGAGACCATCAAGGCTTAGACATTTGGATTTATAGAATCTGCATTTATCTTCTGGTAATTACGTGAGTCTAATCCACATCTCTGGTTCCTTATCTTTCTGAAGTGAGTTTTGAAATTGCATAAAAACGAAAAATTTTTGAGAGAATATCAACCAATCTATATGTGGAAAAGCATCGAGGCTTTGATGAACTAAATAGGAAACAACGATTAAGAAAACAGAAAAAGAAGATAAGAATGCAGGGGGAGGGATTTGAACCCCCGAACCCCTAAGGGAAAGGATTTCCCATTGCCAAGATCTTGAGTCCTTCTCGGTTGGCCGGGCTTCGATACCCCTGCAAGGTGTGATTCAAAGGCAGATTATATAACTGAAGCTAGCAAAATATGCGATTTTAATGAATTTAGACCAACTCTCAGATTTTATGGAAATGAGATTTTTCATATTCTTGCTTCTCGTAAGATAATAAAGAAATACTATCCTAGTTTTGATCTCAAAAAAGATAAATAAGCTGTTTCGATCGTAATTATCGAAATGTCATACTCAGTTAAGGCCAGTTGCAGCAAGTGTGGTAAAAGTTTCACTGTAAGTATTCCTAAGGGAGTTTCAAGAGATACTTGGGAAAAAAGTGCAGAGTGTAAATTTTGTGGTCTTAAAGGCAGTGTCGCTACTAGTCTACTATAAATAGCACCTTACTGCCAATTCTGGATTAAAATGCGCCAAATTTTCTTAGAAAATGAGGTTTTTTGAGCATGAATTTAGGAATTATTAAAGTGATTAAAAAAATGGTTTAAGCATATTT
>JACQFM010000111.1 GCA_016200035.1 Nitrososphaerota archaeon | reverse complement strand
GTTTTTTGTATTAGCTGAAGTGCATTTTCCACCGCAGCTCCTCCATAATGGTTGTTAAAATATGCGTAAACAATACATGTCTTATCTTGGATTTCGTCCAATTTTTTTGCAATTTTGTCAATCTCATCCTGTGAATATCTGTAATCATACCAGATCCTTTTTCCTCTGCCATGATATCTGATATAGACCCAATCTGTCACAGTGTCAAATGCAAGCTCAAGTGGTGAGTCTGTAATCACATTTGATATGCGATGGTTCTCCAGAAGCCTCTTGATATTAGTTTCCTGCCATGATCTGTGTCTGAATTCAATGGCAAAGAAATAATCAGATGGTAAGAGATTGAAAAAACCCTCTAACATATTTTGTGATTGTGATGTAAAACTAGGTGGCAGCTGTATCAGTATTGCGCCTAGCTTGTCAGCTTCAGCAATTGGTTTTATTAGATCCAAAAACTCCCTTAGTTCATCATCTGCATTTTCAAGTCTTTTTTTGTGTGTAATGATTTGTGGCAGTTTTGCTGAAAATTTGAAACTTGGAGGAGTATTTTTAAGCCACCCCTGAATCATTGATGGTTTTGGATATGCGTAAAAGGTGGAATCAATCTCAGCAGTGCCAAATACTGAAGAGTAATGTCTTAGCTTTGGGGTACCTCTAGTTGGATAGAATGGGCCCACCCAGTCCTCATATGACCATCCACATGTTCCAACGTATGTCTTTGTCACAACCTTACGTATCAGTAGGAATAAAATAAGTGTGGTTTTAATTTGACGCTAACATTATCACGATTGAAAATCATCACCAATTGAAAAACTAACAGCTCTCAATTTTTAAAAAATAATCAATAGCAAATCTTGCCAATATTTTATGGAGTTTTCACGATTGGTTTTATTAGGAACAGCTCACTTAATATTTTGATGCATTCGTTACAGAAATTTATTGTCTCAGTACTAATTGCCATAAGCGTTACTGGAGTATTTGGAATCCCACTTGGTGATCCAAAATTCATTGCAGAAGCCATAGCGCTGGAATCTGCATTTATAGCTCTCACAATATTATCCATAAAAAAACTAAAGTATGCATTGATTCCAAATATAGGAATAGCATGTCTTGTTATTGCAGGAAATACGATCTCACCAAAACATACAGAGATAATGCTTTCATTGCACCCGCTTTACAACGCCATTATTCTAATCATAGGCGGGTACATACTGCAGGGATTGCTTCTCGCAGCTAACATATTGGCTTTTAAAAATCGTAAGTTAATTGTTGTCTGATATACTATACAAAATAAAGGACTTTAGTACTATTAGATGTTCAGCTCATATGTGGAAAATAGAATCCGAAATTGTACTGAAATGTCAGTAAAAGACATTCCTGTTAAGATAAAAGGTACCTTGATATCTTGAGCGGCATCAAGATAGGTGACAGAATCAGGGTTGATCCAGCATATCATTTCCATTTTTGGAAAGGGGGCTTTTTATGCTATAAGGTTGCGGAGAATTTTGGGGATAGTGGGGCCCAAGTTGTCAAAAGTATCAAAAGACGAGTGAGCTTGAATCACAAGAAGAGCTCGGGGGAACTCTATTGCATGATCGGTCCATTATCAAGGCAGGATTGCAAGTCATAAGCCAAAAAACGGGCTCTGCAGTTATTGTCTTTACCTATCGCTGATTTGAAGATTGTTTGTTCGGTCCTATGCTTAGTATGATTTGCTGTAAAGCAAATTTTGCATCAGATCTTGCTTTTTCTATTGCTAATTTGTAGTCCTGCCTTGCTTTATCAATGGATGATTTTGAGGCTGCGTTTATTTGTTCGGTAGGAATTCCCTTTTGAATGGATGCCTTTGCGTCAGAATTTGCTTTTCCGATCGAAGATAGCAAATCTGCCCTTGCCTTTTCGATGGCTATCCTGTAGTTCTCCATAACTGATCTGACATCATTCTTGGAATATTGTACGGCATAAGCAGAATTGTGTGCATAAGCAGTCACGCCAAGTAGCAAGACCAAGATGGAAAAACCAGATACTAGTCTCAAATTCATTTTAGAAACTTTCCTTTTTTATGATTTAAAAATATTGTGTAGGATTTGTACCTATGATCGTGGATGCTGAAAAATGTGTCAAAGATATGTAGAATGGTATCTGTGAATTAAGACAAATTTTAGCTAAAGCCTGCACCAAAGGCGTCACCTTGTTGCAGAGGATCGATCGAGTCTGCATTTTTTAATTTTAGGTACAAAAATGCTTCATTAACCATCTGAATTGCAGCTTCATCTCAATGACGCAACTTTTTCTATTTGCGAATTATATTCTGAATCACTCAATGTTATCTCTTATCGCACATACTTTTTAAGTATCTTGCAAGCGTTGTTTCCAAATCAATTAGCATTTAGTGCAATCCCAAGTCAAATTGTTTACCAATCATGACCGCATTCAAGACAATGACCTCTTGATGATTCCTTTTTTCTTAAAAAAAGAAAGACATCAATAGAACCACATTTTGGACATGAAAATCTAAAATCAGGATATCTTACCGCCAGATCTACATTCTGTTCAGTTTTATGATGTCTTCGTTTGAGGGTTAATAACATAGTTTTGTATATAATCCGTTCCTCAGTATGCCATCGATTTGGAAAATTTTTTCTTGCCGTTAAACTTACGTAGTATTACTTTAGTTTTCTTGATTATTGTAGTGTGATCTATTTCCTTGTTCATTACTGTGAGTATAGTATACGAAGAAAATGGTATCGAGACAAATTTTGTATTATTTCTTTCAGTTATTGTATAACTAACTGGACCTAACTCCTCATCAAAATCGCATTGCATAGAACTTTGTAGTCTCAGACCCATGCAAAGCATATCTTTTTTTTCTTTGGATAGGTTGATATCATTTTTGAATATCACTGCTTCCAACTTCCCTTGCTGGTTAATTATTCCAAAATAGTTTACTCCCAGCTCCAAAATTGAATTTGCTTGAGGTAAAAATGAATTCGCTGGACTAACTTTTTGTTCAAGTGCAGAATCACCAAATGTAGAAATCTCTCTTAGCATGTTGGTCGTAACTCTGCATAAATTAATAAGAAATGTGATACGATCCCCTAAAACGAATTTCAATAAACTATGAAAAATCCTTTAACTAGTGCCTGATGCGGCTTGAACGTTTAGACACTTGTATTACAATAGATAAATTATATGGTAAAATACGCCCATCAGGGCATGTACGTTGGCAATCATCCAATAAATTCTATAACCACTAAAGTGTGGGGGGATCGTGGATGAGCTTACAAGCAATACCGATAAAGTATTGCAATTTATTCAGCAAAATCCTGGCTCTCACCTGCGGCACATTAAAAGAGAGTTAGACATGTCGATGGGAACTGTTCAATACCACCTCAATCTGCTGGAAAAAAACGGGAGAATAACCTCCGAAAGACACAACTTGCACAGGTTTTATTTCCCTGTAGGGATTTTCAAGGAAAGTGAAAGAAACGTACTTAAAATTCTCAGCCAGGAAACCGCAAGAGAGATCCTCATGTTGATCATAGAACGAAAAGAGCCTAGCCAGACAGATATT
>JACQFM010000095.1 GCA_016200035.1 Nitrososphaerota archaeon | reverse complement strand
TTCTAAAAAACTGCGCGAAAGAACAGATCTCCCAAAGGATGATTCTGACTATCTCAGCCCTGGCACATTCGGCAATTACTTCAAGCCAATCAAAAAGATCCTTGACATGAATGACGTGGCGATTCCTTGGAAGAGAATCTATGCCACGTTTCCAGAGCGTCAAGATTCCTTTAGCCTCACTAGGGGGTGGACAAAACAGGAAATACAGAAGATGCTGCAGTTTACCTATCTTCCCAGCACAAGTGCAATGGTGCTGGTGCTGGCAAGCTCTGGTATTAGATTAGGAGGGCTCGATCTGAACTGGCATGATATCCGTCCTGTCTTTGACATTGATGGAAATCTAAAACTTGACACAGAAGGAAAGGAGATCAGCAGATCAAGAATCGCGTGTGCAATAATCACAGTTTACAGGGGCTCGCAGTGGGAGTATCCGGCTTTCATTACTCCGGAAGCATACAGCGAATTGATGGAGTGCAAAAGGGAATGGAAGAGGGAAGCTGGAAGAGAACCAAAACCGGAAGAGCCAGTTTTCAAAAAGAGAGGACGGACCTCAGAAAGACTTGGCATCATGGCATCAAGATCCAGAATAGAAGACCTCATCAAAAGGTCACAAGTACGAACCGATGCAAACTGCCATGCCAGAAGATACGAAGTTCCGACAATAAACGGTTTTCGAAGATTCTGGAATAAGACATGCAAGGAAGCAATTCCAAGAGACTCTCCATTGTCTTCTCTGATCAAAAAGGAGTTCATGATGGGGCACACCGGACTGGTAAAGCTTGACAGGAACTATTTCAAAACAAACCTGCTCGAACTTGCAGAAGAGTACGTTACAGTCGTGCCGCAACTTACCATCATGGAACAGTCGGATTTTCTATGAGCATTCAAACCAAATTTTGAGGCAATTCGGAAATCGTCCATGATGTAATCTTTAAGCTTCTTTGCTCGAATTAGCAAGAGTGCCAAGATCAATCCTTGCAGACAGAGCAGTCTTTGAAGAAAATTATGTTCCTGAAAAGATAATCGGGAGAGACGAACAGATAAAACAGCTTGTAAGATGCCTAAAGCCGGTTCGGTCAGGCGACTTTACTGTAAACATCTATGTCCACGGCCCAACCGGTGTAGGAAAAACCCTAGTTTGTACTTCAATTCTAAAGAAATGCCTTCCAAAGCGGTTTATCTACGTAGATTGCTTTGAGGACAATGCCACTCATGACATAATGGAGCAGGTAATGGCTCAGGCAGGCATCTTCCTTCACGGTAGGCTTTCAACCAGAGACATGATCAAGAGGCTGAAGAGATCTGACAGAAAGTTCCTTATCTGCCTTGACAGGTGCGAGCTGATAAAAGAGCAGGAAATCCTGGAATCTTTCATAATAAATGGTTACGGGCTGGTTCTTATCTCAAACAAACCCTTGTCATATTCTAAATTTGTATTGAACGGCAACTCGAAGCTTTATCTGGATGAGATAGAGTTTGGGCCTTACGACAAGGAATCGGTCTTCGAAATTTTGAAAAGTCGTGTATCGCATGGCATATCAGCTGATTGCATAAGTGATGATCTTCTTTCTATGGTATCCGGAATATGCGATGGCGACGCCAGGAGAGCATTGCAGATAGTCAAGCTTGCCGCAAGAGAGGCGGAAATAGTTGACCAGGATACCATCACAGTTGAAAGCATAGAGGCAGCTGCCAAAAAGACACGAAGCCAGACACTCTCAAAAGTCATGGAGAGACTTTCTGAAAAGCAGAAGATCATTTTTGACATACTCAAGGACAACAGGAGGATGAGCTCAGGCGAACTCTTCAGGGTTTACAAATGGCTGTCAAGGGAGGAAGTCAACGACAGGTCGTACAGGAACCAGATGACAGCTCTCAAGGAACTTGGCCTTGTCAAGGAAACGGGAGAAACAAAGGGAAAGGTCTACGAAATTGCCTGATTGTCGCGTATAAATCCTTAAAAGTTAGCTGAATTTTCATGGCTTCAAAAAAGTATGAAGATTCTGACTGGCAAGAGGGTTACCTTAACAATGTGTGGTGCAGGTTCAAGACATTTCTTTCTTCAAAAGGAAACTTGTTTGTTGTTGCAAAAAGAGACTCTACTGTCAGAGTTTTCATGCTGACGAAAAAGGTGATTGAAGAAAACAAAGACCAGGATTTTAACGATATAATGGCCAAAGCGGAGGAAATTCCATCTTCAAAGATTCCAAGGTTAATTAGGAAAGTTTTGTGAAAGTGGTTCTGGCAGATGGAAGAACTATTCTTTTTATATTTAAAAAACTAAAACTCCTTTATCGCTTTCAACAACGATTTGTCGTAATCCAAGCGTACCTCAGGATAGTAGTTAAGCATTATGTCGTTGTCAACTTGGTGATTTGCTATCACATCAAACTCTCTTTGTACGACATATTCATTGATATTATCCTCTTTTCAATCAGACAAGTAACTTGAAGGAGACTAAACAAAAGCTACCAATGAGTATATCGTATACGATAAATCAGGATGCAAAACCTGCCGAGGTTGTAACACTTTTTGACAATTCTAGAATTCGCCGCCCTACAGGTGACATAGACAGAATAGGAAAAATGATAAGAAATGCCAATCTTACAGTATCTGCAAGGGACGGCAAAAAACTAGTCGGAATTCTTCGTGCATTAACTGACTTTAGCTATTGTTGCTATATTTCAGACTTGGCAGTAGACAAGGAATATCAACGCCATGGAATTGGCAGAGAATTGATCCAAATTGCAAGAGAAACAGTAGGAGAACGCGTGATGCTACTTCTCTTATCATCTCCCGAAGCGGACTCTTTCTATTCCCATATTGGACTCAAAAAAGTGGAAAACGCATGGCAGATACCACGTAAGAAATAATCAAGTTTATCAGATTGTCTGGAATAAAACGGTGCCAATCTACGCCAGTTTTTTAAATTATTTTCTGCTTGACAAATTTGAAACCAAATATTGCAAGTAACAACATTCCAAAATACAATACAAGCGACCATACAAACCAGAAGGGATCTGTTGTCATTCCGTAAATGGGATCAAATGTAAATGAGTATGCTCCATTTTCTGTGACATCATACATGTGTAGA
>JACQFM010000101.1 GCA_016200035.1 Nitrososphaerota archaeon | reverse complement strand
TAATCAATCTAAAGCAGCAGGTGGCTCTCTTTGGAAAAATATTTAATAATATTTCAGATGACAGAAGGTGGAAGATAGAAAAACATAACGGTGAGTTTCATTTTGTACCTGATGAATAAAAAATTCATCATAAAATAAAAAAAAAGTTGACGGTAACACATGCATCACCGACTTGGTTAGAGGATCCTTCAATCAATTTATTAGACAAAACTTTTTATCTTGGAAAACTGGTCAAAATTCCTTTATACCTCGATCCTACTAATTACTTGTTGGGACAAATTAAAAGTCAATTCAAAAAGATAACAGATCCAGAGCTTATCGCAAAGTATGACAAGATGCAACTTTATGTTCAGCCAGACGAGGGACCAAAGACATATGATGCTGATATTATGGAGAGGAAGGCCTTTGCCAAGTCAGCAGAGACGAGTGGACAGCATAGAGCAATTGAAGTTGCAATCAACGAAGATGATCCCGATAAGGACTCGACGTCATCTAATGCAAGAATTCACCTTAGAATAATAAATGGCAGACATCGATACTTGCAAGACCCGACGTGGAAAAGGGAATACTATTACATCAAAGATATTTTCGAGTATTTTGACTCAAGAATGACATTTGATTACCAGAAGGTCACAACCACAAAAGAAAAGAGAGTAATCATCAAACAGATTGCAGAAGCACTAATGACAACCGAGGGGATAAAGTCCCATGAGTGCTGTGACATAATAATAAAACGTCACCTTACGAGATGGTCAGACACTACCGTGAGAAAATATTGTCCGGCACGCTTCAAGATGCTAAATATGGCAGTTAGAAAATCAGACGAAGAGCTTGGAAAGAAAACAAAGCTTGACAGAGCCGAAAAAGAGAATTTCGAAAAGATTATCTCAGAAAAAGATCGAGAGAATGAAAGATTACGTGAAGAGAATAAAAGATTACAAGAACAGTTGAAAGACAAAACAAGGGAGTATGTTGTGATATATGACGCAAAGAAATATGCAGATGAGGTGCTGGCTCGATCTAGAGATGCCCTTAGGCCATTCACACAAGGACCCATGGAAGCAGTAGTGAATGGAACTAATGGATTCAAAGTAAAAATTTTGATGGATCAGTTCAACAAGAGATACATTGTGGAAAAAGTATAGTTTGTAAGAAATGCAACAGTTTTGGATTAAACTATGAAATCTTTCTTGCCAAAATTTTGTAGAAAAATTGACGAACTAGGTTAAAGGATTAGAAGAATATTCCAAGTATGCCTCGGACCTATGAATATTTCAAGGAACAAGTGAACTCTTGTGTCAGAGAACTATTAGACAATCTTAGAAGTTACTGTCTTTCTTTTGGAAGCGAAATAGTGGAGGAAGCTAACACAAGGAATTTAGTTTACCAGACTAGAAACAACATGGATTATAGAAGCTGGTTTCTCAATTTTCTTCCTCAAGAAGAATCTATAATATTTTATGCAAGAATTGAGGACAGAATGCAAGGTTATGAGCTAAGTTCGGGAACAGGTTACACTGAATTCAATCTTAGACATGTTACTCTTGACGAAGTAAGGAAGATTATTCGTATTTGTTACAATGCAAGCTTGACATGTTGGATACGCCTCTGAATAAAGAACATGGTCATCCTGATCCAAAAAAGATCTAGTCATCCTCTTGTTTCAAAAGAAAACAAAATCGTTGGCATAATAACTCCAATTGATACCATCAAGAAGACTAGTAGTTGAATCTGATTTGCCTCTAAGATGATAGTTTATTGTGGACATGGTTAATTGGAGACGAAAAATGTTGTCAGAAATGTGGTTCTTATTCAATATTGACTGAAACCAACGATAATATAGAAAATTGATTTTAACATGTAAAATTTGAAATTTTTAGATAAAAACATGTACAGATCGGTGTGCGTTTTGGTGTACCATTTGTACCATCTTGACCAATTTTAGGCACAAAAAACGTACACAAATCTGATTTCCTGTTATGTGCGGCTTTTTGTGCCATTGTACCATTTTTTATCATTGAAAAATAAGAAAAAATTCAGCCATAATCTATGTGAATCAGTTAGATACCAATCGCCGCGACAAGTTATGCGAAGTGTTTAGTCTGAAATTGTATTTAGTCTGAAATTGTATTGAGTTATCTACTTACCGAAAAGTGAACATCGAAGTATAAAGAAAACACCAGCGGAACAGGCAGGAATTAAACTAGATTTAGGAGAAAACAAAATTCAAAATTTGATCAAGATGGCATCAATGAAAACTACGCATAAGGTTTAACATAAACGGAGAAGATAAAAAAATATGACAGTAGAGGAGAAGATACAACAAGCAGAACGATGGCTTTGTAAATTAAAACAGACATATCCAAATCAGACTGAAGTTGAAGATAATCTAAGTCACCAATAAACGACATTTAGATATTCATAGTCTTATACAAAGACCAAATCACATCGTCATAAACATTAATGAATCTATCAAAGTATCAGATAGTGTCTCTGTAAAAGAATTTCCTGCAGATATGACTGCAGAAGAAGCATTAAAGATTACAAGGGAAGAGGCAGAAAAGGAGAAAAAAGAATCAAGAGAAAAAACAGAAAACAAACCAAAACCTTCCGAATCTAATTCACAAGTAGATCTTTATTTCCAAGACCTACCGAACATTAATGTTAAGGATGCATGTGAGAAATTTCTTGATTTGATGAAGGATTTAGTTACAGAAGCACATACTCAATTTCCATGATCTTACCAGAAGTTAAATTGTTAATTCTGCATCAATTTTGAGTCAGATTGATTATGAACTTTATTAAACTAGCATATAGTCACAAAAAGTAGAAAATGTGAATGAGTTGTTATTTAATTATGGACAGTCATTTTTGGAAGAATAATCTACCGTAAATCGTTCACATTCACATACATCTGTGGTACACTTATCCGCTCCGCCACAAGTTCTTGGGTCTGGGTGCTTCATCTCACAGTGTTTACAACTTTTGTTCTTACAGTGGTATGCCATATTTTTTAGATCTAATTTATCTATAAAAACATCATGTAGGTAAACCCCGAAATTGAATGGCTTATGAGATTAACCTCCTACCACAGACTTTAAACTAATGTTTCCCAATGGACAATATGCCTTTAGGTATTACTGAAATTATTATAGCATCAATAGGAGCTGTTGGTGCTATTCTGTCAGGAAGCATACCGTATTTCTTAACTAAGAACAAAGAAATAGAGTCTAAGATTAAAGAAAAGAAAAGTCTTACATCAAAAATGTCAGAAGAAAAAAAGTCCATAATAACAAAAGCAAGGTCAGTAACAGTTCAGCCTAAAAATTGTGCAGATAGAACATTTCCGAAAGTTAACTGGGCAAATTGTGACCTTAAAGGTGTCAACCTTAATCATGCCAACTTAAAAGGGGCCAATCTTGTATGTGCCAATCTAGAACGCGCAAATTTAAACAAAGCTAATCTCTTTGCAGCCAATCTGACTGGTGCAAACCTATCTTATGCCAATCTGTATAATGCTGACCTGCCTAAATCCACCTTAAAGGGAGCTAAACTAATTGGTGCCAACCTAAAAAAAGCCAATATGGAGGCTGCAAATCTTATGGGTGCCGATCTTTCTGGAGCCAGCCTCTATGACGCCGGACTTGGGAGCGCAAATCTACAAAATGCAAAGCTTGTTGGTGTGAACTTACGTAATGCAGAACTTTTGAATGCTGACCTTACAGGTGCAGATCTTACGGATGCTGACCTTACAATGGCAGATCTAAGAGGAGCTAACCTGACAGAAGCCATGCTCAAGTGCTTTGGCCATCAAGTTTGCTTACATAGAAAATGATCAAGGTAACAATCGGAATAGTTATTGCGTTAGTGATATCCGCTGCTTCTCTTGCTGTAGTTAGTTCACTGACTTTGGAAATTGAAAAGCTGTCAACATCACTTGATAAAGCTAATGCAAAGATAGCAGAACTCGAATCTCTTACAAAACCTGAATACAAAGAACCACTTGAAGTAGAAGCCCCAGAAGTTAACAAAAATGAGTTTTACATTTTCACCCAAGAGCTGAACGCAGATGAAGAAAAGATTGGAGTTCCTGTAGCAGTCTTTACACTCACACAGATAACTGTACACAAAGGCGACAAGGTAACAATCCACTTCATAAACACGGCAGAAGAACCCAATGACAGGCATACTTTCACCATGCAAGCGCCATATCAGATGAATTACGATCTGGCCGGAGGTGAAAACGCAACATTTAGTTTTACCACACCTTGGGGTTCAGACTTGTGAGAGTCTGGATTAGAAAAATTGAAAAAATAGTTTTTTTGTTTTTTTGCAAGATCTGCCTTTTCAGACTCTGACAATTTTCAATTGTCAGCTCCTGTGCCGTCTAGTCTGATAATGAAGCTCTCCTGCTCATTTTTGATCTTCTATTCCCATAAGAGTTAGAGTTGAACGAATTTTTTCGATTTTACGAATCTTCCATGTTACTACTTCCCTGAGTCTGTCTGCTGTTGGAGATTCAACTTTTACAACAATATCATAAGCACCAAATGTGCCGTGAACTTCTTCTACGCCCTCCACTGACTTTAATTGATTTATAATCGATTTTTCATAACCGGTGTCACAGTTAAGTAGAACATATGCAGTGGCCATCTATTCGCTCCATGATTATTGAACCATTTGGAACCAGATTCCCATGTTATATAAATAACAAAGATAATTCTCATGCCTGAAAATCACTCTGTAAAACCAAGACAAAGCTTTATTATCACAGCTGAGAATTTGCTCTCCTTTTTAAATTAGATTTCATCTACGGTTCAGGCATGTCTAGTGCAGAGACTGCATACGATGATTTTCTCTCAAATCTTGGCAAGATCCTACCAAAGGTAGATGCCGAATTAGTTCTGCGAGTAATGTACTATGAAAGAAAGATGCCAGATGTGCATCCTTCAGTAGAACTTGAAATTCATTACAAAAGTCGCGCAAATGTGGAAAGAAAAAGAGCTGAAATCATATCCAGATACGGTTTTGAGGTTGCGCTTCACGGCAAGAATGGTATTTTGGTAAGGGGAAACATGAACACTGGTAAGATTCAAGAGATTTCAAACGATCCAGAAGTTGAAGGAATAACTGGTACTGCCTCAATTGCCTCATACTAAATTAAGATGACTAAAAATGGGAAGTTTCTTTCAAACAATAAAAAAGCGACGCTCGGTAAGATCTTTTTTAGACAGACCAATTGAACCGTCTAAGATACAGAAAATACTCAAGGTTGCAGTCTCTGGCCCTTCCTCTGGTGGCTTGCAGGCATTTGAAATTTTTCAGATACGAGACAAAAAACGAAAAGAGAAGCTGGTTCGGGCAGCTCACAACCAAGAATATGTTAATGCAGCAGTGGTGCTTGTATTTTGCGCCAATCCAAAAAGAATCAAGGCAAAGTTAGGAAGACGTGGACAGAAACTCTTTCCCATACAGGATGCTGCAATAGCGGCAGCTTATGCACAACTTGCTGCCACATCGGTTGGACTTTCAAGCATATGGATAGGCAGATTCCAAGAAAAATTGGTACAGAAAATCATAAGAACAAAACTCAGACCAGTCTCAATCCTCGCAATAGGTTATTCGCACGAAAAACCCAAACCAAAGAAAGTTAGAAAATTAAAAGAAATAGTTCATAAAGTTTAGAAAATATCATTTCAACATTTAATTCATGAGATAAAAGACTATTTTATTGGTCATTTTTTGGATTTCAGTCTCTTTGGTACGAAATGCTTTGCTTTTTTGATACTTTTAAACAAACATTTTTCTGAACAATGGGTTGCATGAGGATCTTTTATCTTTCTTCCACAAACTTCACACTTTTTAGCCAAACTCAGACAACTTTGCAAATGCAAATTCTTATACGATATAAATCATATCTCTAATTCTCAAGTTTGATAACAATAATGAAGTAAAAACAATCGTTCTTCGTTGTTGATTTATGGGTGGATTTGAAAAGAACTGTCCAATATGTAATAAAAAATTTACAAGCTTATTAGAACACACCATACACATAGGAAAGGATCACAAAGACATCCCTCCTGGGCAGATATTTGAATATGGAAAAGAAAAAAAAGAACACCTAAGAGAGTAACCATTCTGAAATATTTTCGCTAATTTTCAATTTGAGCGGAAGAGAACCCTAGGAAGACGACAGTGCAA
>JACQFM010000026.1 GCA_016200035.1 Nitrososphaerota archaeon | reverse complement strand
ATAAAAGTGCCTGACAAAAAAGGACGAAAGGATATTCTTATGATACATACAAGAAACATGCCACTAACCGACGATGTCAACTTGGAAAAAATTGCTTCAGTTAGCCACGGCTATGTCGGTGCGGACTTGGAATATTTATGTAAGGAAGCAGCTATGAAATGTCTGAGAAGATTACTACCAGAGCTAAATCTGGAGGATGAAAAACTTCCTCCTGAAACTCTTGATAAACTTGTAGTAAATGCAGAGGATTATCAGAATGCACTCAAAGAGGTTACACCATCTGGTATGCGAGAAGTTTTCATTGAGAACCCTGATGTAAAATGGGACGAAGTAGGCGGATTGGAAAATGTAAAACGTGAGCTTCAAGAAGCTGTCGAGTGGCCAATGAAATATCCCATGCTTTATGCCAAACTCGGTCATAGAATGCCTCGTGGCATTTTGCTTCATGGTCCAAGTGGAACTGGAAAGACTCTTTTAGCTAAAGCCGTCGCAACTGAAAGTGAAGCCAACTTCATATCTGTAAGAGGACCTGAGCTGCTATCAAAATGGGTAGGTGAATCAGAGAGGGGCATAAGAGAAATATTCAGGAGGGCAAGACAAGCTTCTCCTTGTGTCATATTCTTTGATGAGATCGATTCTATAGCACCAGTTAGGGGAATAGGTGGCGAAACTGCAGTGACTGAGAGAGTTGTAAGCCAACTGTTAACTGAGCTTGATGGTATAGAAAGTCTACATGGAGTAGTTGTTTTGGCCGCAACGAATAGAGCAGATATGATTGACACCGCACTGTTAAGGCCAGGTAGATTTGACAAGATAGTACTTGTTCCAATGCCTGACAAGGAAGGCAGAAAGAAGATACTTGAGATAAGTACAAAAGAAATTCCGATAGACAGGGAGATGAAAACCGCAACAGGTAAAAACCCTGATTATGTTGACTTGGATAAGATAGCAGAAACTACGGATGGCATGAGCGGTGCTGATGTGGCAGCTATTGCAAATACAGCAGTATCACTTGTCATTCATGAGTTTCTTGCAAAATATCCTGATCAGAAAGAAGCCGAGAAGAAAGCTGCTGAGGCCAAGGTATCTATGAGGCATTTTGAGGAAGCCGTAAGAAAGGTCAGGACTCAAAAGGAGCTCAAGATTGGCGAAAAGGTAGCTGTTCCGTATTACAGGTAGTTTTAATAAAATAACGTTCTAATCCAATCAAATGGCTACACATTATGGCTATACGGGAAAATCTCTTGCATTTTTGCAGAAAAATAATCTTCAGGTAGGAGACCTAGTTAACGTTACCACAGATTCAAGTTATAACGGAATAATAATGCCACGTTATGAGTACAGCGATGATGAGCACATAGTCCTAAAACTCAAGAATGGATATAACATAGGTCTTGAAATTAACAAAATAAAAAAAATAACTGTAGAATCTTCTTTCACGATGAAGAGAGAAGTTATTCCGCAGCCACATTCAGATCCAAACTTGCCAAAACTTCTGCTCATTTCGACCGGAGGGACTATCGCAAGCAGGATAGATTATAGAACCGGTGCAGTTACTCCCGCACTAACCGCCGCCGAGCTTAACGCAGCTGTACCAGAGCTGGCAAAAATAGCAAATATAGACACAGAAGTGCTATTCTCTGAATATTCTGAAAACTTACTACCTGAGCACTGGAAAAAAATTGCAGAAAAGGTAAATTCCTATGTCAAATCCGAATATAGAGGAATTATTGTAGCTCATGGAACAGATACCATGCAATACACTGCTGCTGCACTTTCATTTGCCTTGGCTGGGATCCCAATCGCCGTTGCTCTTGTAGGTTCACAGAGGTCATCCGATAGACCATCATCTGATGCTGCAATAAACCTCATTTCTGCTGCTAAATTTCTTGTACAATCCAATGCAACTGGAATTTATGTTATCATGCACAACAGTGTTAGCGATGATGAAGTTGCATGTCATTGGGGAACACGTGTACGGAAAAACCATACAAGCAAGAGAAATGCCTTTCAAACCGTTGGTGAAAGCCCTGCATATATAATAAGGTGTGAACTCATAGAAAAAAATTCCCAATTTGAGATTACTAAAAGAGAGTATTTGCCAAGAATCAATTTTGATACCCATGTAGCATTAGTAAAATATTATCCCGGTCTAGATCCCAAGATAGTAGACTACCTCGTCGATTCAAAATATAAAGCAATAATTTTCGAGGGTACTGGTCTGGGGCATATTGGAAAGGTGATGTATGAATCTGTGGCGAGAGCAAAAAAGAAGGGAGTCTTTATGGGAATGACTTCTCAGTGCATCGATGGAATGATACGCATGACAGTATATGAAAGTGGCAGAGATCTTCTAAATTTAGGAATCCTTCCTCTTGCAAATATGATTCCGGAGACTGCGCTTGTAAAAGCCATGTGGGCTCTTGGAAATTCAAAAAATTATGAGGGAATGGAAAAGTTGATGAAGGAAAAAATTGCGCTAGAATTTTCAGACTAAGCTTAAAAGCAGGCAAAATCGATTAATCACAAGTGTCTGAACTACAGATAGATAATATTGGATTAAAGGTTGGATTGGAGATCCATCAACAACTTGCAACAGACAAGAAATTATTCTGTAGCTGTGCCACGATAGAATCGAAAGAATACCCGATAAAGTTTTTTCGCAAATTAAGAATTACCAAAAGCGAGCTTGGGAAATATGATCCAACAGTAATTTTTGAAAGTTCTAAATCCAAAACAATACTATATCATGCCAATCCAGAGAGCAGTTGTCTTGTAGAACAGGATGAGGAACCTCCCCACGAGGTAAACAAAGAAGCAAAGGAAATAGCGTTGATTATCACGTCTGCTCTAAAGTCAAATATTATCAATGAGGTTCATGTTATGAGAAAGCTTGTAATTGATGGGTCCAACACCTCTGGTTTTCAGCGAACCATGCTCATTTCGTTAGGGGGATATATTCAAGTAGACGGAAACAAAGTTGGAGTGCAAGGCATTTCTCTTGAAGAAGATGCTGCAAAGCTGCTCAAAGACAATGTAGATACGAGAGAATATGGTTTAGATAGACTTGGCATACCTCTTGTTGAGATTGCTCTAGAACCAGTGTCCGGTAGACCTGAGGAGATTAAAAAAATTGCGTTAACCCTCGGTCGTCTTTTGCGTGCAACAAAAAAAGTTGAACGTGGCCTTGGATCAATAAGGCAAGACATCAACATCTCAATACTGGGGGGCAAGGTAATCGAAGTAAAAGGAGTACAGAAACTTGACCAGCTTGAAAAAGTAATAGAATACGAGGCAAAAAGACAACATGGCCTAAGTATCATAGCAGAAAAATTAAGAAGTTTAGAACTTGAACGAATAGCAAAAGATAGAGATGTGATTGACGTAACTGAGATCTTTAGAGAATCCAAGTCAAAAGTTATACAAAAATCCCTCAATCAAGGTGCACTTGTAAAGGCAGTTAAAATAAAAAATTTTGCCGGCATGTTTAGTTTTGAACCGTATAAAGAAATAAGATTGGGAAAAGAGTTAGGTGAACTTGTCAGATTTTTTGGAATCGGTGGCATCTTTCATTCCGACGAACTTCCAAACTACGGAATCGAGGATTTAGAAATT
>JACQFM010000094.1 GCA_016200035.1 Nitrososphaerota archaeon | reverse complement strand
TCGCCTACAAATACAGGAAAGGATAACAAAAGACATAGCTGATGAGCTATATTCTGAAGGAGTAACGGGAGTGATCGTCTTGATTGAAGGAGAACATTTCTGTATGAAAATGCGAGGAGTAAAAAATGATGCTAGGATGACTACAATCGCATATAGAGGAATATACGAAAAGAAAGAGTCTAGAGAAGACATACTTGCTCTCATTCGCAATACTGGTTCTCAAAGGAAGATAATTTAGTATCACGATAACGATCTGATTTAATAAATTATTGAAAGAAGGTTGGACACACAAGAATTTCGAGAATGTATCTCGGAATAATTAAATACTAATCTTTAGCCAACGCAAAGCAATGGCAGTTCATGTACCAGATGAGTCTTTTCCAAGATTTGTATGGTATGTAATCGAGTTTGCCATAATATTTGGAATTGGAATTGGAATAGCTTTTGGTACTTTGGATTATTTTAAACAGATAGGAATGACACAAGCAATGACAAATTGGATATTCTGGGGAATAGCTGGGATTCCAATGCCCATATACTATATGATAATAAGATCACGTATTTTCAAAAAACGCATTTTAGAAAAATAAGCATTCCAGCATCTTTTAGATTTAAAATTTGTACCTAGTCTTATCTTCCATCTTAGCATCTAAGAATGCAGCCTTTCTGTTGTTACATGACTCACAATTACCACAATGGATTTTAGTATTAGAATAGCAACTCCATGTTTTGAAAATCTCATTTCCAAGTATTCGATAGCCAATTTTTAGAAGATCACTTTTTGAAAGGCCACTAGTGTATGGAGTCCATAAATTGATCCTTCTTCTAATGCCAAGTTTTATCCCGTCAATCTCACCTTGGTTGAGTGCTTGTGATATTAACTTTGAAAAGGATGGTCTACAATCTGGGTAATTCTTATCCCCTTTATGGGCTCCGTAGGAAACAAGTGTTGCATTTTTTGTAAAAGCCCACGCATAACCAATTGATAGAAATACAGCATTTCTTATGGGTGCCACAATAGTGTAATCAAACTTGGCTGGGATCTTCATATTGGCATTGGTAAGTACATTTGTTTTTTCATATAGCTCCTTCATGAAACCTATGTCTATAATTTTATGCTCTTTAAATTTCAAAATTTTTGCAAAGTGTTTTGCAATTTTAATTTCTTGATTTGCCTTTTGACCATAAGAAAAAGTAATTCCATACAGCTGGTATCTTGGTTGTAGATGAGCTGCAGTACAAACAGAGTCAAGGCCCCCACTAAAGATTACTACTGCTTTTTTCAATCAGTGGAATTCTATTATTGCCAAATAAAATGCTTGATTAGGCAAAGGTAAGAAGAATAGCGCCAGATAAAATTGCTATAGCACCAGCTACTACTCTTACAATGCCCTGCTTTTTAGCTACTTCCTTGAAGTACAATATACCCCATGAAACCGCAAGAAGTGTTGCGGTTTGAGTGAGTGGAAATGCTAAGCTAATACCCAGAAGACCCACTGCTATTAATGCACACAGACTACCAAGATTAAAGAGACCTCCAGTCATGAGGCCAGAAAGTATCTCTTTTCTGATGAATCTTCTTGCTAAAAATAACAACGGTAAACCAATGATAAAGATTGAAAGACTTGAAGAAAAAAAACCAGATTGTAGGGTGTGACTTGCCTGCATAGGAATGATGTAAGAACCTCCAACCAAACCTGAAGCAGCTGCTAGGAGAAATCCTTTTTTTCTAACTAGCAGATTCTTTTCAGTACCTGATACCAACGGTAACCCTACTATCAGTAATCCTACAGCTACTAAAGCAAGAATTAATGAATGAAAAGTTTCATCCAAAAAAAGGATCCCCCATGTAAAGGAAATCATAATGCCAAACCCTGCAATGAAGGGTGGAGCCCTAGATAGCCCGATCAACTTGACAGAATAAAGAGCAAGTAAATTGGCCAAGGACCATATGATACCGGATAGGATTCCCCAAATTTGGATATCAAAGCCCCAAAAGAAACCAACAGGAATGGCAAAGAGGATGACACCAACTGAAATGGCACCCTGTAACTGCCAAATGTTTGTTATGCCAACTTTGCGTACGGGAACAAAGAAGGTGCCCCAGCTAACTGCCGCAAAAGAAGCAAAAACAAGACCAAGATCTATCAAGGTTGTAGCACCATATAGCACCTAACGTAATTCAGTTTTGATTACCAAAAGAAAAGTATTCTAAGATAAAGTATCAACGAAGCAATTAGCGTTGTGGCAATCATATACGGAAAGCCCTTTAGCAAAAAGGCTCTGAAAAATACTGGGTAACCGTACTTTTCTGCAATGGCTATAGCAACAAGATTGGCACTTGCACCTACTAGTGTACCATTTCCACCAAAATCAGCACCTACGGCTAGTGCAAACCACAAAGGATTGTGAGCAAATCCAGATATTGCAGCGGCAAAATTCGGATCTACTGAAATATTCTGAATTATGGGAATCATAGTTGCCGTATATGGAATATTATCCACAAAGGCAGAGACAAACGCTGACATCCAAATGATCAAAAACATAGTGGAAGGAAGATTTCCTCCAGTAATTTTTACAGTTTCATGTGCAATCACTTTTAGTGCTCCAGAAGATTCGACGCCAGCTACAATTACAAAAAGTCCTGCAAAGAAGAGCAACGTAGTCCACTCTACATGACGAAGTGCCTTCTCGGGTTCAGTCTTAGTTACTAGTAAAAGGACAGCAGCTCCAGCAAGAGCAATAACTGATACCTCGACTTTCAAAGTGCCATTGAATACAAATAAGATTATTACTGCAACTAAAACTATCGAAGTCTTCTTGAGCAAAACACTGTCCTTTATTTCCTTTTTTTCGTCAATTTCTTGAAGTTTTTCAACGTGTTCTGGTTTTTGTCTAAGATCCTTTCTAAACATGAATCTTAGCAAGAGGAGTGAAACTGCAAATGTTATGACAACCTCTTGGGTCATTCGGTTTGCAAAGTCTGCAAACGAAATTCCTGCTGCACTACCTATCATGATATTTGGAGGGTCTCCAATGAGGGTTGCAGTCCCTCCCAAATTTGATGCAAAAATTTCACTTAAGATAAATGAGATAGGATTTATGTTCAGAATTCTTGCAACAGAAATTGTTACAGGAACAATAAGTAGAACGGTAGTGACATTATCCAAAAAGGCTGAGGCAACAGCAGTAATAATTGAAAACATTATCATTAATTTCCAGACATTTCCCCTTGCTAATTTGGCCGATCGTATGGCTACATATTGGAAAATTCCCGTCTCACTTAGTATTCCAACAATAATCATCATCCCAAGGAGAAGCCCTATGGTATTGAAGCTGATAGCACCAATAACGAAGTTTATGCTCTCATGCGCAGGTATTATTCCAGTGTAGAGGAGTATTATCAGTGTTAGAAGAGCACCAAAAAGTGCAAGTGTTGTTCTATGAACCGCCTCAGTAATCAAAATCACATACATTCCGATCAAAACTGCTAATGTCAGTGACATCGCAATTGTAAGTTCTAATCCTACATACGGAGGCAGAGTAAACAACATTACAACAATTGCTGCTAGTGTAATCATTCCAACAGCAAACTGTTTTCCAGTTTCTTCTGACAAATCCATTTTAGCTTTATTTGGCAGAAATTATGTATGTGTAATCTGATGTTGGTGACAAGTAACTAAAGTTTAATTTCTAGAATGGAGAGCTTCTGTTATGCAGCCAAGATACTTACAAGTGGAAAAAGATGGAGAATTGGTCATAATCACCATAAACAGACCAGAAAAGCTAAATGCAATGAATCTCGAAGTTATGAATGAATTCATATCCGTGCTAGAAAATTTGGAAAACGATTCTTCCAAAGTGGTTATAATTTCTGGTGCAGGTCAGAAGGCCTTCTCGGCTGGAGCTGACATAGAATACATGAGCAAGATAGGATCAGCTGAAGCCGAAAGATATGCGCTAATGGGACATGAGGTGTTAAACAAGATTGAAAGATTGGGCAAGCCTGTCATTGCAGCTGTAAATGGGTATGCCTTGGGAGGAGGGTGTGAGCTTGCCCTGGCATGTGACATTAGATTTGCCTCTCCAAATGCGCAACTTGGTCAACCGGAGGTGACAATAGGAATATGCCCTGGATGGGGTG
>JACQFM010000093.1 GCA_016200035.1 Nitrososphaerota archaeon | reverse complement strand
TTGCTGTTTTTACTTTTTGTAAAAGAATTTCTCCAATCACTTTTTTCTTAGGTACAAGCGAATCTGGTATTCTTATAACTATGATCTCGCCAACCTGGTCAAAGGCTGCATAGAGATCTGCAATCTCCTTTTCTGATAATACTCCCGCTGCTGCCTCTTTTAACATCCGAGTCAATTTCTGTAGTAAAAGTGTCCAGACTCTTTCTGCGTTCTGTCAAGCCTGCTGTCTGTCTTATTTACTCGTGGTCTGAGGCTTGTCTCATCTCGCCTGTATGTGATATCAAGTGACTTTAGAAACCTGTTCATTCCTTGGGCTTTTGACACAGGGGCTGTGGCATGACCCTCTTTTCCCGGCATTCCTTCAAAAATTATTATTGAGTCTGAGATCAAATCCATAAGCTGGATATCATGATCTATGACAATAGCTGACTTGCCATAGGATCGAACAAATCTCTGGATTAACTTTGCAATCGCAATCCTGTCTTCAACATCCAAAAATGCTGAAGGTTCATCAAGGGCATACAGATCAACTTTTTGCAAAAGACAGGCAACAACTGCAACCTTCTGTAATTCCCCCCCGGATAAATTCTTGACCGATTTATTGTATAACTTCTTTATCTTAAGTGGGTCTATTACCTGCTCCTCTTCTGTCGTACCAGTTATTGCGCCGCCATTTGCCTTTTCTAGTAGAGAAATAACTTCCACATCGTAGTCGTTTGTTAGATATTGTGGCTTGTATGCTATCTTCACTTTGGTTTCAAGTTTACCTGCATCAGGATTTTCAACACCTGCAATCATTTTCATCATCGTAGTCTTTCCCAACGCATTTGCTCCAACTATCCCAACTACTTCGTTTTTTCGTACCCTTCCAGCATTAATTGAAACAGAAAAGTTTGGGTATTTTTTTTGCAATGCAGGATAATCTATAACAGTCTCAGTAGTTACGAACTCATCTGAAGAAGTTGATGCATCAAACCTAAATGCCGTATCGCGAAATCTGACATTTTCGTTTGGAAGGTAGCCATCCAAAAATACGTTGATCCCAACCTTTGTAGACAAGACTCCAGCTACTATGCCATAAGCAGCAGGTTCTCCATATAGCACCTCAATAAAGTCACTTAGATAATCCAAAACTGTGAGATCGTGCTCTACTACCATAACACTCTTTCCTAGCTTTGCAAGACTTTGAATGACTCTTGCAACTCCTATTCTTTGAAATACATCATTATATGAGGAAGGCTCATCGAAAAAGTAAAAGTCAGACTCTTTTGATGCAACTACGGCAACAGCAAGTCTCTGCAGCTCTCCACCACTAAGTTCGTTCAGCTTGTTTTCCAGGGAATTTTGTAATCCTAATGTTCTTACCAATTCTTGTGTGATATTCCTTTCATCATATTTTTCTAAAAGTTCCTTTGCTGTTCCATTAAAGACCCTTGTCAAGTTGTAAACTTGCTGTGGCTTTATTGATGCTCTAAGCTGGCCATTAGAAATTTTTTCAAAATGAGATTTTAGTTCGGTTCCATGAAAATATTTTAAGATATCACTCCAATCTGGAGGGGATCCATAGTTTCCAAGATTTGGCTTTAGGTTTCCAGACAAGATGCTGATGATAGTACTTTTTCCCATGCCATTTCTGCCAAGCAGTCCCATGACCTCACCTTTTTTTGGCGTGGGGATTTTGTATAATCTGAATGAATTTATTCCAAACTGGTGGATTTTTTCACTAGATAATTCCTCTGCCAGATTAACAATCGTTATTGCGTCAAAAGGGCAGACCTTGACACAAATCCCACATCCATTACAAATGTTCTCATCGATTTGCGCTTTGCCTGTCTCTTCGCTTAGTACTATGCAATCTGCCCCTGACTTGTTCACTGGACAGTACTTGATACATTCCAGACCGCACTTTTTTGGCTGGCATAGCTCTTTATCCAGTACTGCAACTCGGTGAGTCATGACGTTTACAACGTCTGTCTTTGATTTATATCTCTACTCAAGTAAGCTTAATACAGAACATTCAAAAAATTGATCTCAAGCCGGCCATAGCGTTGGGGTCCGACCCGGTCCCATACCGAACCCGGAAGTCAAACCCAATGTCGCTGCTGTGTTACTAAGGTGCGAGAGCCCTTGGGAAGCAGTAGTGCTGGCACCTTTTAGTTTAATGCAACACTGTTAGGTCTTCCGACCCATGTTGTCTCTATTGCAATATCCTTGTTGACACCACGTTTTTCTGCGTCATGTGGAAAATATTCCATGTACTCTGATACAAGCTGGCGAATTTTTTTATCTATTTCTTGTACGCTGGGTACATCAGTAAAAAGGTAAGGCATTTCCTTGCAGGCCACAATATACCCAAGCTCGTTTGGCGTGATAGAAAATGAAAGCTTGGATAGTTTGGGATTTTTTTGCATAGGATTGTATATAATAGGAAAACCTAAAAAGTTGGCGATGCTCGAGAAAACCTATGGCCAGCTGTATAGTTTGTGGAGAGAAATTTTCCGATGATATTAGGTTCTTAAACCACATGATGGAAAAGCATGGCTTTAGAAATCCCAATGTCTCTGCGCCCGACAGAAATAGCAGAGGATACTAGTCAGTGCTATTTTCACGATAGTCCTTTACTAGAATTAATTTAGCTTGATTTTTTCACTGTTTGAAAGTAGGCTTTTTGTCCTAAGAAATACCGCCTTTGGGGTCTTGCAAGAACCATCACAAACCGTTTGTAAATCATTTTCAATACTTTGATGTCTCTTCTCTCTTAGGATGCATGAGATGAGAGGTAACAATGCAGCCCTTCCTCCATATGCTGTCTTACCATCAATATACCAAAACATGCGTGTAGAATCATAATTGATAGGAAAGATCTGAGACTTGAGCTTGATGCCAAAATCTGTGTAATGACCAACTATTAGCAATTTTCCTTTGGTAAACAGGCTCACAATTCTCGCAAATATCGAACATAGATAACATCTGTCATCATATATCATTACAGGCACAATATCTTGAAGATCCATGATTCTCTAATGGATGGATTGAATTAAAATTTTCTGAAATAACTTTTTATTTCCTCCAGACGAGCTAAAAATCATGAAGATTTGTTTGATTTTGGGTACTCAATTTCATATTTTGGAAAAGACATGGGCCTGAATTACTATCACATTCTCAAAAGGGTTCGTGAGGCTCGAAAACTTGTCATAAAGGGGACCACCACAGCAGGCTCAGGACATCCAGGTGGATCCTTTTCTATGGCGGAAATCATGGGCTGCATCTTGTTTAAATTTCTAAGATATGATCCAAAAAATCCCCTCTGGGAAGATAGGGACAGAATGGTATTATCAAAGGGTCATGCTTCTCCTGGACTTTTTTCTAATCTTGCAGTGGCAGGATACTTTGACAAGTCTGAAATCGAGACTCTAAGAAAATTTGAAAGTAGGTTACAAGGCCATCCTGACTACAAGTGTCCTGGGGTAGAGTTTTGCGGGGGCTCACTTGGGATCGGCCTTTCTTTTTCAATCGGCATGGCTTTGGCAGCAAGAATTGATAGCAAGACACACAGAATCTATACAGTCATAGGCGACGGTGAATCAGACGAGGGCCAAGTATGGGAGGCTGCAATGGCTGCCTCAAAGTATAAGCTTGATAATCTTACCGTATTTCTTGACAGAAATTTCATTCAGCAAGACGATTATACGGAAAGGGTCATGCCACTTGATGAGGAGCTTGCATCAGATGACATTTCGGAGATGTGGAAGAATGCTGCAAGATGGAAGATAGGCGACAAGTGGAGATCATTTGGCTGGAATGTCATAGAGATAGATGGGCACAGAATAGAGCAGATAGTAAAAGCTACAAACTCTGCTCTGCAAACAAAGGGAACCCCATCAATAATAGTTTCTCGCACAGTCAAGGGAAAGATGGTAGAACACATGGAGGACAACCCAAAGTGGCACGGCGTTGCTCCAAGCCCAAAGATTGCTCCAATAATTGATCTAGAGCTTGATTGCCAGTTTCTGATAGCGCCATCAATTATTGCCGGTGACATGGCAAATCTAGAAAACGAAGTAAAAAGGGCAGCTCATGGACGTGCTGACTTTGTTCATCTTGATGTAATGGATGGTTTATTTGTTGCAAACAAAACCTTTGATCATAACAAGATAAAAGAGCTAAGACCAATTACCCCAATTCCATTTGATGCACATTTGATGATAAATGAGCCTGTTAAGCATATCAAAGATTATGTGGAGGCTGGCAGCGATATAATCACAGTTCACGCCGAAGTCTGCGACGAATCTAGCTTTGGAGAGATTCATGATACATTAAGAGCAAACGAAGTTAGTATTGGCCTTGCCTTGAATCCTGAAACAGAGCTTCCGCCATGGGCTGAAAGATTCATTGCTGATCTGGACCAGCTTATTGTAATGTCTGTGGTACCTGGAAAATCAGGCCAGAAGTATATCGAATCCTCTCATGAGAAAGTGCAAAGAATCGCAAAGATCCTTGCAGAGAAAAAGTTCACAGGACTAATAGAAGCAGACGGCGGAGTGGACCTTTCTAATGTAGAATCGTGCTTTTTGGACGGTGCGCGGGTATTTGTTGGCGGTAGTGCGATAATTGGTCAAAAAGATGTACGTGCAACCATCGTAGAATTTAGAAAAAAAATACTTTATGCGCGACGAAAATTGCTAATACAAAAGGCATACAGTCTTGGCGGATCGGAGCTTGTAAGCAAGTGGATAGATCTGCATGAAGTTGGCAAGAAAAAGTCCGAGCTTGTACAGATTGCAAAGGAGGCTGGCTACGTATGACAGAGATGACTGACATGCGCACCACATATGGCGAGACACTTATCAAGATTGGAGAAGAGAATCCAAATGTCGTAGTTGTGGGAGCTGATACTACAGATTCATTAAAGACAAGACCTTTTGGAAAAAAATTCCCAAATAGATTCTTCAATGTTGGAATAGCAGAGGCCAATTTGGTTTCAGTTGCGGCCGGGCTTGCAAATGAAGGCAAGGTTGCATTTGCAAGTACTTATGCAATCTTTCTTCCTGGAAGATGTGTTGATCAAATAAGAAACGCAATAGCTTATCCATCACGCAATGGAAAGCTTGGACTAAACGTAAAGATGGTTGTATCACACGGTGGATTAACTGTAGGTGCAGATGGTGGATCACACCAGCAAATAGAAGACATTGCTATCATGCGAGCAATTCCTAACATGAGGGTCTTGATTCCAGCTGATACTGTTGCTGTTTCAAAACTTACTTGGATTATATCGCAAGTTTATGGCCCATTTTACATGCGGATGGCAAGATCAAAGACTCCTCTAGTACACTCTGAGGCACAAGAGTTTGAGATAGGAAAAGGTATAGTTTTACGAGACGGCTCTGACTGCACCATTGCAGCCTGTGGAATTACTGTCCAGATGGCCCTAGATGCTGCAGATTCTCTAAAAAAAGAAGGAATCTCATCTCGAGTCCTTGACTTGTTCTCAATCAAACCAATTGATGCCGCTCTCATTGAGAAGGCAGCACGTGAGACGGGAGGAATCGTAACATGTGAGGAGCACAACATCATGGCAGGCTTTGGCTCTGCAGTAGCTGAGATAGTTAGTGAGACGCATCCGGTGCCGATGAGAAGAATAGGAGCTCAAGACAAATTTGGTGAATCCGCAAGAGACAATGAAGTTCCACTCTTGCTTGCAAAACATGGAATAACATCAATTAATATAGCTAATTCTGTAAAAGAGATCAGGAGCAAAACCAGATGAAAATATTCCTGGATACAGCAAACATTGCCGCAATCAAATTGTACAACGACATGGGTCTTGTTGACGGTATTACCACAAACCCAACACTTTTAGCAAAAGAAGGCGGTGACCCACAAAAAACTATGGAAGAAATTGTTAGAATAGTAAAGGGTGATGTCAGCCTTGAAGTTGTTGCAACAGAAACTTCTGGGATGGTAGAAGAGGGTCGCAGACTTCACAAGTATGGCAATAATGTAGTTGTAAAATGTCCCCTCACTCCTGATGGCTTGAAGGCTTGTAAAATTTTAACAAAAGAAGGAATTCCTGTCAATGTAACACTTTGCTTTTCTGCAAATCAGGCAATCTTGGCTGCAAAATCGGGGGCAAAATACGTCAGTCCATTTATTGGAAGACTGGATGATGCCG
>JACQFM010000025.1 GCA_016200035.1 Nitrososphaerota archaeon | reverse complement strand
GTTTAGTTGGAAATAAGGGAAGGACTGACATTTGACGATGTGCTCCTTGTTCCTAAACGATCTAGCATAGCCACTAGATCACAAACCAACTTACAGACAAGGCTTTCAAAAAATATCTCACTTAATATTCCAATAATCAGTGCAAATATGGATACAGTAACAGAGTCTGCGATGGCTGTTGCTATGGCACGGGAGGGTGGAATTGGAATTATTCACAGATTCCTGACAATATCAGAGCAGGTCAATGAAGTACTAAAAGTGAAGCGCTCAGGTAGCGTAATGATAGAAAATCCGTATTTTATAAGACCAGACCAAACCGTAAAGGAAGCTGTAAACTATATGAGGGAAAAAGACGTGTCAGGACTTTTGGTTACAGAACCAGATTCTAAACTAGTTGGGATATTGACAAGGCGTGATATAATGTTTGAATCAGATACTACAAAACTTGTTAGGGATGTCATGACACGTGATGTGGTAACTGGAAAACCAGGGAATATCTGAGGCAAAAGAAACTCTAAGAAAAAATAGGGTAGAAAAACTTCCTCTTGTTGACGAAAAAGGACACGCAAAGGGATTGATAACAGGCAAAGATATCATAAACATAGACAACTATCCAGCTGCATCAAAAGACAAGAAAGGAAGACCCCTTGTTGGTGCTGCGGTTGGTGTAAAAGGTGATTTTATGGAAAGAACAGAAGCACTACTTGAGGCAGGAGCTGACGTAATTGTAGTAGATATTGCTCATGGTCATAGCGAAAACGCACTAAATACCGTTCGTCTCATCAAGAAGGCCTTTCCTAACTCTGAACTAATAGCAGGTAACGTAGCTACAGCCCAAGGAACAGAAGATCTAATAAAAGCAGGTGTAGATGCAGTCAAAGTGGGAGTGGGTTCTGGCTCAATTTGTATAACTAGAGTGATAACTGGCTCTGGTGTTCCACAATTAACAGCTGTTCTTGATTGTGCAAAAGTAGGTAAAAAATATGATATTCCAATAATTTCTGATGGTGGCGTGAGAAATTCTGGCGACGCAACAAAGGCGTTAGCTGCGGGAGCCTCTACAGTTATGGTTGGTGGCCTTCTTGGTGGAACAGACGAAAGTCCTGGTTCTCCAGTAATGAAAAATGGCAAGAGATTCAAAATTTACAGAGGCATGGCATCTTTCTATGCTTCACTTGGAAGAAAGTCTAAAGAAACCGGTAGCATTTCCTTGAGTGAAGATCTGAATGATTATGTAGCTGAAGGAGTAGAGGCAATGGTTCCATACAAAGGGAGTGTTACAGACATAATAAAACAGCTAACTGGTGGAATCCGTTCTGGCCTAAGCTATTGTGGAGCAAATAGCATTCAACAAATGCAAGAAAATGCAGAATTTATAAAAATGTCACACGCGGGATATGCAGAAAGCCAACCGCACGATGTCGATTTAATGTAATTCATTTTAAATATGGATTGAAAATTACCCCTGGTAATGCTTAGCAAAAAAACTGCAATAGGAATTGGGGCAGGTACTGTAATAACAGCAATAGGAGTGGCAAGCCTGATTCTTTCTCTTGGAATGCAGACTCAGTCTATTGAAGAAACTGTTGGTATAGATAAAAATACTGTTTATAAATTTCAGGCGCAGAAGCACTTTCACGAATTGGTAAATGTTACAGGAAGCTCATTTCATGTGAAATTGAAAACACCAGGTACCGGCTTACAGGTAGACGAAGATTTTAAAAAAGAGATAAGCTTTGATTGGTACAGTCTGGAAGATGGGCAACATAGAATTAATGTCACCAACACTGGAGATTCTAATTTGAAGGTGGCTGGCAAGCTTGAATTTATTAATGATCCAATACTCTTTACGTATCACGCTGTAGTGGCTATTGCTGGAATTATAATAATAGGCATTAGTGCAGGTTTTACAATAAGAAAACCGAGAGGTTTCTAAATTAGTTCTGCGCGTGGATATGAGCCAAGTACCTTAAGAAATTCAGTATTCTGTTTTAATTTTCGCAAGACATCTTGTATATTTGCATCTACTTGATGGCCCTCAAAATCTACATAGAAGTTATACTCCCACGGTGTATTCTTTGTAGGACGAGATTCTATCTTGGTAAGATTAATTTTGTTTGCATTAAATTTTTCAAGTATGTTGTAAAGTGCACCAGGAACATGTTTTACAGAGAATATTATTGAGGTTTTATCGTTGTTTGTTTTTGATTGCCTTTTTTTTGCAAGGATTAGGAATCTGGTAAAATTATTTGTAGTATCCTCTATACCTTCTTTCATAATGGGAACTTTGTAGATTTCAGCGGCATTCTTGCTTGCAATACATGCTGATTTATCATTTTTTAGTTCGAGAAGAATTTTGACACTTCCCGCGGTGTCGTAAGTAGGTACAGCTTTTAGTTTGTGTTCTTGAATGAATTTTCTACATTGTCCGAGGGCTTGAGGATGAGAATAAACAGTATCGATTTTATCCAAACTCTGAAAGCCTATTAGACAGTGCCTTATTCTATAGTAAGTCTCTCCTACAACGTTTAGTTTAGTAGATAAAAGCAGGTCATAGCTTTCTCCTACGCTCCCCTCAAGTGAGTTTTCTATGGGAAGTATAGCATAATCTGATTTACCTAATTCAGTGGATTCCAAAATATCGTAAAAAGTAGGATATGGTATAGTTTCAATGGATTCTTTGAAAAAGGAAGTGGCAGCCGCCTCGCTATACGCTCCTCTTTCTCCTTGAAATGCAACTCGGGGCATTGTTCTTACTTGGAACCGAGTTTTATAAAATCGCTGTTTCCAAACTTGCTTGAAAGCTTTCTTTCTTCAATATAACCACAATCAACACACTTGACATTGCCGCCCATTGCGATTACCTTACCAGCACATTTGTTACACTGCGTGAATAAAACTCCAAGCTCTGGTTCGTTTATTGTCGCATGTATTGCTCCATTTAGATGGCTGATGACTCGTGTCATAACAACATCGCTTACTCTTGTCAGGATTCTTTTCTTAGCTCCTCTTGCTTGGCATATACATTCTAGACCTGAATGAGTTGGTTTGCCATTTATGTAGAGCATGGTGATTGCAAACATATTATTCATTAATGCCACAACTGTACCTATGACTAAATCATTAACTTGTGGAACTGCGGGAGCATTCATTTGTTTAATTTTAGCAATACGTTGTATTTTGTCAAATTCACTAGTACCAATTACAACTGATCTTATAGTGTGACCATCATCAAATGTATTGTTGCCTGTTTCAAATTCTTCAATAATAGCTACCTTGTCACCTGGCAGATTTGGTTTTTGAGACAATATCTGAATTTTGAAGCTGATGATTATAATTGTTTACAGCCAATGAGGGATTTGAAGAAAGTCCTCAATGCTCTCATTTTTTAAGAGCTTGAGAAGTGCGTTTGCCTGCGGTGTGGAAAGCATGGGCTTGTGAAAAGGATTGTCAGTAGAAATTCTAGGACATGCAACTTGGACAAAAGCATCTATTCCCTTTAGATTGCGAAGTTTATCATCAGTAATTTCTGTTAACGCAAATAGCTGGACTTTCTTTCCAGCCCTCTCTAACTCTTTCTTGAATTTTAATGCAGTTGTTTTTGAAAACTGTCCTTCCTTGAGACCAACGATAATTCCAAAAGTTTCAGCTTCTAGAGCCTTGTAAATTGCAAGAATTGACTTTTTCTGAAGTTTTTGAGCAAATTCTGTAATCTCTCTTACCTCGTCAAAATATGGATCTAACATGTACGTTGGTCTACCTGTAGATAGTGCTATTCCTGCAGCGTGGAAAGTACTCTGACCCAAAAACACATTTCCGTCCACGCTTTCTTTTGTCTGGGAGACAGGATAGAATTCACACCCAAATACCTGACCATCATTTAGCTGACCCTTTCCTTCTCCAATCTTAACATGAACTCCTTCTTTTTCCAAAATCCTTTTTACTTCTTCTATTTGTGGAAGATGTTGACTATCAGTAGCAAGTGAAATAGTCTTCCCTTTAAGCTCAGCCGCACATTTTCTTGCAACACTTTCAAAAGAAACATCATCAAACGCATCTACAAGTACAACATTTTCCCCGAATGTAGAGGTGTTGATAGTGTGTCCTATGTGAAAGAGAATCTCAGCTCCTAGTATTTTGGCTCCGTTAGTATTCATATCACATGTTCCAAAGCAACTATCTGCTAGGATGTACGCCGGTATGCCAAACCTTTCAGTAATTTTTGAGGCGGTTTCTTGAATCTTTGGTAGGATACCATCTGGTCCGTTCAATGCAACGGAGACTGGTCTTTTTCTTTGAATTTCATCAAAAATTCTTTTTTCATCGATCACTATCATTATGATCTAAACCAAATCAGTTTTAATTTAAATCAACCGAGGCTGCACAATATTTAATATCTTTTGGAATTACACCAAGGCATGTCTATCGCGTTTGTGCTAATAAACGCTGAGCTTGGCGCAGAAAACGAGCTTGTAAAGCAGCTCAAAGCCATTGAAAATGTTAAGTATGTTTACGTTCTTTACGGCGCATACGATATAGTTGTTAAGATTGAAGCTCCAGATAGCGCTACATTGAAGAAAACCATCTCAAACAATATAAGGCAACTCAAAAATGTGCGTTCAACACTTACGATGACGGTTATTGATGAAAGCTAGCTCTTATCTTCACATAGGATTTGATGACACAGACTCTAGAGACAGTATGTGTACTACTTATCTTGCCTATAAGATCGTAGAATACCTTAGGAAAGAACAAGTACGATTCTTGGATTATCCTTATTTGATTAGATTTAATCCAAATATCCCATGGAAGACAAGAGGAAATGGTGCGGT